>NZ_AUTN01000138.1:0-155434 GCF_000497955.1 Pseudoalteromonas sp. TAE56 | reverse complement strand
ATTACGCTACGATAGTTGCTACAACACCAGCACCTACAGTACGGCCACCTTCACGGATAGCAAAACGAAGACCTTCATCCATCGCGATTGGTGCGATTAGAGTTACTGTCATCTTGATGTTATCACCAGGCATTACCATTTCTACGCCTTCTGGTAACTGTACGTCACCCGTTACGTCAGTTGTACGGAAGTAGAACTGTGGACGGTAACCTTTGAAGAATGGAGTATGACGACCACCTTCATCTTTCGAAAGTACGTATACTTCTGAAGTGAATGTAGTATGTGGGTTGATTGAACCAGGCTTAGCTAGTACTTGACCACGTTCAACGTCTTCACGTTTAGTACCACGTAGAAGTGCGCCGATGTTTTCGCCAGCACGACCTTCGTCTAGAAGCTTACGGAACATTTCAACACCAGTACAAGTAGAACGAGTTGTATCATTGATACCAACAATTTCTACTTCGTCATTGATGCGGATGATACCAGCTTCAACACGACCAGTTACAACTGTACCACGACCCTGGATTGAGAAAACGTCTTCGATAGGCATGATGAATGGCTTATCGATGTCACGCTCTGGCTCTGGGATGTAAGAATCAAGTGCGTTTGCAAGCTCAACAATCTTATCTTCCCACTCTTTCTCGCCTTCTAACGCTTTAAGCGCAGAACCAGCGATTAGAGGTAAGTCATCACCTGGGAAATCGTATTCTGAAAGAAGTTCACGAACTTCCATTTCTACTAGTTCAAGTAGTTCTTCGTCATCTACCATGTCACATTTGTTCATGAACACGATGATGTAAGGAACGCCAACTTGACGAGAAAGAAGGATGTGCTCACGCGTTTGTGGCATAGGGCCATCTGTCGCAGCAACTACTAAGATCGCGCCGTCCATTTGAGCAGCACCAGTGATCATGTTTTTAACATAATCGGCGTGACCAGGACAATCTACGTGTGCGTAGTGACGTGTAGGTGTATCGTATTCAACGTGAGACGTTGAAATAGTGATACCACGTTCGCGCTCTTCTGGAGCGTTATCGATTGATGCGAAATCTTTAGCAACACCGCCGTATACTTTTGCAAGTACGTTAGTGATTGCTGCAGTTAGTGTAGTTTTACCGTGGTCAACGTGGCCGATTGTACCAACGTTTACGTGCGGTTTTACGCGTTCAAACTTTTCTTTTGCCATCTTAAAAAATTCCTAATAAAGAAATTAAAGCCTGACTCACTATTGAGCCAGACAAGCTAAAATTATATAACAGCGCGAGCTGAAATTATTGTATCTGCAACATTTTTAGAGGCTTCAGCGTACTTCACAAACTCCATAGAGTATGAGGCACGGCCCTGTGTTGCAGATCGTAAAGCAGTCGCATAACCAAACATTTCAGAAAGAGGAACTTGCGCATTAATTTGCTTAAGTCCACCTAATGCATCTTCCATGCCTTCGATTATGCCGCGGCGACGGTTTAAGTCGCCAACTACATCACCCATATTTGAATCAGGAGTGAGTACTTCAACCTTCATTACTGGCTCTAAAAGTACAGGGTCAGCTTTACGCGCCCCATCTCTCATTGCCAGTGAACCTGCTATTTTAAATGCCATTTCATTCGAATCTACATCATGGAATGAACCATCATATAAAGTCGCTTTAACGCCAAGTAATGGGTAGCCTGCCAGTACACCTTGAGACATTTGCTCTTGGATACCTTTGTCTACCGCAGGAACGAACTCTTTAGGAACAGAACCACCTACGGTTTCGTTAACGAACTCATAGATTGGTGACTCATCATCCGTAATGTCCATCGGTTCAAGTTTAAGCCAAACGTGACCATATTGACCACGACCACCTGACTGACGTATAAACTTCCCTTCAACCTTAACAGTTGAACGAATAGCTTCTCGGTATGAGACCTGCGGCTTACCAACGTTACATTCAACACTGAATTCACGTTTCATACGGTCGACGATGATATCTAGGTGAAGCTCACCCATGCCAGAGATTATAACCTGGCCTGATTCTTCGTCAGTTTGTACGCGAAAAGAAGGGTCTTCAGCAGCTAGTTTACCTAGCGCGATACCCATCTTATCTTGGTCAGCTATAGTGCGAGGCTCAACCGCAATAGAGATTACTGGTTCAGGGAATTCCATACGCTCAAGCGTAATTATAGAATTCGGATCACACAGTGTTTCACCTGTTGTTACGTCTTTAAGACCAATAGCTGCCGCGATGTCGCCTGCGAAAACTTCTTTGATCTCTTCACGAGAGTTTGAATGCATCTGTACGATACGGCCAAGTCGCTCACGCTTACTTTTTACTGGATTATATACCGTGTCACCCTGTTTAACAGTACCAGAGTAAACACGGAAAAAGGTCAAGGTTCCAACAAACGGGTCTGTTGCAATCTTAAAAGCGAGTGCAGCAAACGGCGCTTTATCATTAGCTGGACGTTCTTCCTCAGTACCATTTTCTAGAATACCTTGGATTTGTTTCACTTGCTCTGGTGACGGCATATACTCAACAACGCCATCAAGCACAGCTTGAACGCCTTTGTTTTTAAATGCGCTACCACAAGTAACTGGAACAATCTCATTCGCTAATGTTCGTTGGCGTAAAGCATTTTTAATTTCTGCTTCACTTAACTCTTCACCTTCTAAGTATTTATCCATTAGTTCTTCTGTTGCTTCAGCAGCGCTTTCAACTAAATGAGAGCGCCATTCTTCAGCTAATTCCAGAAGTTCTGCCGGTATTGCCTCATAAGAGAAAGTCATACCCTGGTCCGCTTCGTTCCAGTTAATCACTTTCATTTTAATAAGGTCAATAACACCTTTAAAGTCGTCCTCAGCGCCTACAGGCAACTGAATTGGAACAGGCGTTGCTCCAAGACGAGATTTCACCTGGCTAACCACTGCTAAAAAGTCAGCGCCCGTGCGATCCATTTTATTTACGAAGATCATTCTCGGAACTTCGTATTTGTTCGCTTGACGCCAAACTGTTTCAGTTTGCGGCTGTACACCAGATGAAGCACAAAGAACAACTACCGCACCATCAAGTACACGTAAAGAACGCTCTACTTCAATAGTGAAATCTACGTGTCCTGGAGTATCAATAATATTGATACGATGGGCGTCAAATTGAGCGTCCATCCCTTTCCAAAAACACGTTGTTGCAGCAGAAGTGATTGTGATACCACGCTCTTGTTCCTGCTCCATCCAATCCATAGTTGCAGCGCCATCATGTACTTCACCGATCTTATGAGAAAGACCTGTGTAGAACAGAACACGTTCTGTTGTGGTGGTTTTGCCTGCATCTACGTGAGCAACAATACCTATATTACGATAGCGCTCAAGTGGAGTTGTACGTGCCATATGATCCTCTTAAAGGTTAAAGACAGATTACCAACGGTAATGAGCGAATGCTTTATTCGCTTCAGCCATACGGTGAACGTCTTCACGTTTCTTAACCGCAGTGCCTTTATTATCAGAAGCGTCAACGATTTCTTGAGCTAAACGTAAGCCCATAGATTTTTCGCCACGCTTACGTGCAGCGTCTACTAACCAACGCATACCTAATGCGTTACGACGAACTGGACGTACTTCAACTGGTACTTGATAAGTTGAACCACCAACACGGCGAGATTTAACTTCTACCTGTGGGCGAATGTTATCAAGTGCAGTTTCAAAGATTTCTAGGTGCGACTTGCCTGATTTCTCAGCAGCCACGTCTAGCGCACCATAAACAATTTTTTCAGCAGTAGATTTCTTGCCGTCTAACATCACGATGTTAACGAATTTAGCAAGAAGTTCCGATCCGAACTTAGGATCTGGAAGAATTTTACGTTGACCGATTACGCGTCTTCTAGGCATTTTGTATCTCCGGTTTATTCAGGTTTGCTCTTTCGAGTCAATCACCCAAAACAATAATTATAAATATTTAGTGCTTGGCCTTACTAACGGAAAACAATTAGCCTTTAGGGCGTTTTGCACCGTATTTAGAACGAGCTTGACGACGATCGCTAACGCCTGCACAGTCAAGTGCACCACGAACAGTGTGAAAACGCACACCTGGTAAATCTTTAACACGACCACCACGGATTAGGATTACACTATGCTCTTGAAGGTTATGACCTTCACCGCCAATGTATGAAGTTACTTCGAAACCGTTAGTTAAACGTACACGTGCTACTTTACGTAACGCCGAGTTAGGTTTCTTAGGTGTAGTTGTATATACGCGAGTACATACACCGCGCTTTTGCGGACACGCTTTTAGTGCAGCTGAGTTACTTTTCGTAACCTTGCTACGGCGTGGCTTACGCACTAGCTGGTTAATAGTTGCCATTTAAATAGCTCCTGAAATTAAAATTACTACTGAAAAAAATAAAAAATCCGCCCTTTATTTACGAGCCTGCATTGAGCACACAAGTAAATGGGTGGCGGAATTTTAATGAGCAAAGTTTAACCTGTCAACCTAAACTAACCGTAAGACAGCATATAACTGCCTCACGATCACTTAATCTATTGATTAAGAACAGTTTATTGATTTCCAGACAAATCAGCATTTAGAGCGTCTGTAAGTGCTTGAGTTGCCTCTTCTGCACTTACTGTTTGCTCTTCTACTACTACTTTGCTTTGTTTACGGCGAGCCATACGTTCTTGATGATACGCAAAACCGGTACCGGCTGGGATCAAACGACCCACAATTACGTTTTCTTTCAGACCGCGAAGCTCATCGCTCTTACCATTCACTGCCGCATCTGTAAGAACACGTGTTGTCTCTTGGAAAGACGCTGCAGAGATGAAAGATTCTGTTGCTAGTGATGCTTTTGTGATACCCATTAACTGGATTTCAAACTTAGCTGGTATCTTACCTTGTTTTTCAAGGTCACGGTTTGCGATATTAACGCGCGCCACTTCGATTTGTTCACCGGCTAAGAAGTCAGTATCACCACCGTGTATGATGGTACATTTACGAATCATCTGACGGATAATTGTTTCAATGTGCTTGTCATTGATCTTAACGCCTTGCAAACGGTAAACCTCTTGCACTTCGTTAACGATGTAGTTAGCAACATGAGTCACACCACGTAGGCGTAAGATGTCATGCGGCGATTCAGGACCATCGGCGATAACTTCACCTTTAGACACTTGCTCACCTTCAAACACGTTAAGTTGACGCCACTTAGGAATCATTTCTTCGTAATGATCGCCTTCTGCTGGAGTAATAACTAAACGCTTCTTACCTTTGGTCTCTTTACCGAAGCTAATAGTACCAGTTACTTCAGCTAATATAGCTGGTTCTTTTGGCTTACGAGCTTCAAATAAGTCGGCTACGCGTGGTAGACCACCCGTGATATCACGAGTTTTCGAACCTTCTTGCGGAATACGTGCTAACACGTCACCTGGGTTTGCTGTAACGCCGTCAATAACTTCAATCGTCGTGAATGAAGGAAGACGTGTTTCTTGCAGACCGCGCTCTTCATTTTCAATGATAAGCTTTGGTTCTTTCGTATTTACTTTAGCAAGATCTTTAACAACTATACGGGTTAAACCGGTTAGTTCATCAGTCTGCGTTTCTGTATTTGAATCATCGATATCGCTAAACGATACTTTTGATTTATGCTCAAGAACGATTGGGTGACTATGCGGGTCCCAAGTAGCAACGATGTCGTTACCTTGAACTTCAGCATTATCTTGCACTGTTAATACCGCACCGTAAGGTACTTTATAACGCTCTTTTTCACGACCATAGCTATCAATGATAGTGATCTCAGTAGAACGTGAGGTAATAACAATCTTACCATCTGTATTTAATACATATTTAGCGTTGTGCAGTTTTAATGTACCGTTAGTTTTAACTTGTACGTTGTTTTCTGCTGACGCTCTTGATGCTGCACCACCGATGTGGAATGTACGCATCGTAAGCTGTGTACCCGGCTCACCGATTGACTGCGCCGCGATAACACCGACTGATTCACCCGCGTTAATGATATGACCACGTGCAAGGTCACGACCATAACACTTAGCACATACACCAAAGTCGTTATCACATGTGATAACAGAACGTACGCGAACTTCATCCACTGAGTGCTCTTCTAAAAGATCACACAGTTTTTCATCAAGCATGATATTACGTTCAACAAGTACTGTATTAGTACCTGGAATTACAATATCTTCAGCAACAACACGACCTAGAACACGTTCACGAAGTGCTTCTACAACATCACCACCTTCAATAAGCGGTTTCATTGTTAAGCCATCTTCTGTGCCACAGTCATCTTCATTGATTACCAAATCTTGTGCAACGTCTACTAGACGACGCGTTAGGTAACCCGAGTTAGCTGTTTTAAGTGCTGTATCGGCAAGACCTTTACGCGCACCATGCGTTGAGATGAAGTACTGAAGTACGTTTAGACCTTCACGGAAGTTAGCTGTGATTGGCGTCTCGATGATTGAACCATCTGGACGTGCCATTAGACCACGCATACCCGCCAACTGACGAATCTGTGCAGCACTACCACGAGCACCTGAGTCGGCCATCATAAACACTGAGTTAAATGACGGTTGCTCTACTTCTTCACCTTTAGCATTAATAACTGTGTCTTTCGACAAGTTAGACATCATTTCACGTGATAAGTTTTCGTTTACACGTGACCAGATATCGATAACTTTATTGTACTTTTCACCAGCCGTTACAAGACCTGATTGGAATTGTTGGTTGATTTCAGTAACTTCAGCTTCAGCTGATTCAATTATCTGTGCTTTAACCGGTGGGATAACTAAGTCATCAATACCGATAGAAACACCTGACTTCATTGCGTAATGGAAACCGGTGTACATAACTTGGTCAGCAAAGATAACTGTATCTTTAAGACCTAGACGACGGTAACACTCATTCAATAAGCCAGAAATCTGCTTTTTACCTAGCGGCTGGTTGATTGACGCAAACGGCATGCCTTTAGGTAAAATTAGAGACAAAATTGCACGACCAACAGTTGTATCGATAACAGTGATAGTATCTTCTACTACGCCGTCTTCGTTTTTAACTGATTGGCTAATACGTACTTTCACAATAGCGTGAAGGTCTGCATTGCCACTACGGTATGCTTTTTCTGCTTCTTTTGGATCTTTAAATATCGCGCCTTCGCCTTTAGCGTTAATGCGGTCACGAGTCATGTAATAAAGACCCAATACAACATCCTGTGAAGGAACGATGATTGGCTCACCATTCGCAGGAGATAGAATGTTGTTTGTTGACATCATCAATGCACGAGCTTCAAGCTGCGCTTCGATTGTTAACGGTACGTGTACCGCCATTTGGTCACCATCGAAATCGGCGTTGTAAGCCGCACATACTAATGGATGCAAATGAATCGCTTTACCTTCGATAAGCACAGGCTCAAACGCTTGGATACCCAAACGGTGAAGTGTTGGTGCACGGTTAAGTAATACTGGATGTTCACGAATTACTTCGTCAAGTACATCCCATACTTCCGGAACTTCACGTTCAACCATCTTCTTAGCTGCTTTGATTGTCGTAGCCATGCCGCGACGCTCTAATTTGCCATAGATGAATGGTTTAAATAGCTCTAGTGCCATCTTCTTAGGAAGACCACATTGGTGAAGCTTAAGTGTAGGACCAACTGTGATTACAGAACGGCCTGAATAATCTACACGCTTACCAAGTAAGTTCTGACGGAAACGACCTTGCTTACCCTTGATCATATCAGCAAGAGATTTAAGAGGACGCTTGTTAGAACCTGTAATTGCACGACCACGACGACCGTTATCAAGTAGCGCATCTACCGCTTCTTGTAACATACGTTTTTCGTTACGTACAATAATGTCTGGTGCTGCTAAATCTAGTAGACGCTTAAGACGGTTATTACGGTTAATAACACGGCGGTAAAGGTCGTTTAGATCAGATGTCGCAAAACGACCACCGTCTAATGGTACTAATGGGCGTAGATCTGGTGGCAATACTGGAAGTACTGTCATGATCATCCACTCAGGGTTATTACCTGATTGGTGGAACGATTCCATTAACTTAAGACGTTTAGTGATTTTTTTACGCTTAGTTTCAGAGTTAATTGTTGGTAACTCTTCACGCATCTCAGCAATTAATTGAGCAAGATCGAGTTCACGAAGCAAGTCTAAAACTGCTTCAGCACCCATCTTCGCTTCAAACTCATCACCATGCTCTTCTAGTGAATCTAAGTATTCTTCTTCACCTAATAGCTGACCACGCTCAAGCGTTGTCATACCAGGCTCAGTTACTACGAATGATTCGAAGTAAAGAACACGTTCAATATCACGAAGCGTCATATCTAGCATTAAGCCAATACGTGACGGTAATGATTTTAAAAACCATATATGTGCAACTGGGCTCGCAAGGTCGATATGACCCATACGATCGCGTCGCACTTTAGTGAGTGTTACTTCAACGCCACACTTTTCACAGATCACACCACGGTGTTTAAGGCGTTTATATTTACCACATAAACACTCATAATCTTTCACTGGGCCGAAAATACGGGCACAGAATAAGCCATCGCGCTCAGGCTTGAAAGTACGGTAGTTAATAGTCTCAGGTTTCTTTACTTCACCGTATGACCATGAACGAACCATGTCTGGTGAAGCAAGACCAATGCGAATTGCATCGAATTCTTCGGTCTTATTTTGTTGCTTCAGAAACTTAAGTAAGTCTTTCACCTTAGCTCTCCTGTCGGAGTTAATCTTGAGGACGGATAGTCTCGTCCCTACATTCTATTCAGCCGTAACAGATGCTGCAGCGTTAACTGCAGCATCTAATTGGCTTAATTTTCTTCCAACTCGATGTTGATACCCAGTGAGCGGATTTCTTTCAACAATACGTTGAACGATTCTGGCATACCGGGTTCCATTTTATGGTTACCATCAACGATGTTTTTATACATCTTAGTACGACCGTTCACGTCATCCGATTTCACTGTTAGCATTTCTTGTAGAGTGTAAGCAGCACCGTAAGCTTCAAGTGCCCATACTTCCATCTCACCAAAACGCTGGCCACCGAACTGTGCTTTACCACCCAGCGGCTGCTGAGTAACAAGGCTGTAAGAACCAGTAGAACGTGCATGCATCTTATCGTCAACCAAGTGGTTAAGTTTAAGCATGTACATGTAACCAACAGTTACTTGACGTTCAAACTGATCACCAGTACGGCCATCATAAAGTGTAACCTGACCACTACGAGGATAGCCCGCAAGCTCAAGCATGTCTTTGATTTCGTTTTCTTTCGCGCCATCAAATGCAGGAGTAGCTATTGGTAAACCACCTTTTAAGTTTTCAGCTAGACGACGAATTTCGTCATCAGTGAAGCTAGCAATGTCTACAACTTGGCGAGATTCACCAATTTCGTAAGCTTGCTTGATGAATTCACGTAGCTCATGAAGCTCACGTTGTTCTTTCATCATCTCTTCAATACGTTCACCGATACCACGTGCAGCAAGACCCATATGTGTTTCAAGGATCTGACCGATGTTCATACGCGATGGTACACCTAGTGGATTCAATACGATATCTACCGTACGACCTTTGTCATCGTAAGGCATATCTTCTACTGGTACGATAGTCGAGATAACACCTTTGTTACCGTGACGACCCGCCATTTTATCACCCGGTTGGATACGACGTTTAACAGCTAGGTATACTTTAACAATCTTAAGTACGCCTGGTGCTAGGTCATCACCTTGGGTAATTTTACGACGTTTGTTTTCAAACTTCTTATCGTATTCAGCTTTAAGTTCATCGTACTGTGCAGCTAGTTGCTCAAGCTCAGCTTGCTTGTCTTCTTCAGCAAGGCTTTGCGTAAGTACTTTTTCAGCATTTAGAGATGCAAGTTTATCTTCATCAAAACCAGCAGCTATAAGTAGCTTACGTGCACGGTCTAAAACGCCTGCTTCTAAAATACGGAACTCTTCGTTGAAGTCTTTCTTCGCTTCGCGAAGCTGCATGTCTTCAACTTCTAACGCGCGTTTATCTTTTTCAACACCATCACGGGTGAAAACTTGCACGTCAATTACTGTACCAGTTACAGAATTTGGTACACGTAAAGAGCTGTCTTTAACGTCAGACGCTTTTTCGCCGAAGATAGCACGCAGTAGCTTCTCTTCAGGTGTAAGCTGTGTCTCGCCTTTAGGAGTCACTTTACCTACTAGGATATCGCCGCCTTTAACTTCAGCACCAATATATACAACGCCTGATTCATCAAGCTTGCCTAGCGCAGACTCACCCACATTCGGGATATCTGCAGTGATCTCTTCTGGACCTAATTTAGTATCACGGGCAACACACTGTAGTTCTTGAATATGGATAGTCGTTAGACGATCTTCTTCAACTACGCGCTCTGATAACAAGATTGAATCTTCGAAGTTGTAACCGTTCCATGGCATGAATGCCACGCGAAGGTTTTGACCAAGGGCTAAGTCACCTAAGTCAGTCGAAGGACCATCTGCTAACACGTCACCACGAGTAACCGGTTCGCCAACCATACAAGTTGGCTTTTGGTTAATACATGTATTTTGGTTTGAACGTGTGTATTTGGTTAAGTTGTAGATGTCGATGCCCGCTTCACCAGGAATGCGTTCTTCTTCATGTACATTTACAACGATGCGACTTGCGTCAGCATACATTACTTCACCACCACGTTTAGCAACGATAGTTACACCAGAATCTTTCGCTAGTGTTAACTCAATACCAGTACCTACTAACGGCTTATCCGCTTTCAATGTTGGTACTGCTTGACGTTGCATGTTTGAACCCATCAATGCACGGTTAGCATCATCGTGTTCTAGGAACGGGATAAGTGCTGCCGCTACAGAGATCACCTGTTGTGGTGATACATCCATATACTGCTGGTCCATGCGACCCATAAAGGTAGATTCACCTTTGTGACGACATGGGATAAGTTCATCAACAAACTCATTGGTTTCAGTTAAGTTTGAGTTCGCCTGTGCAATAACAAACTGACCTTCTTCAATGGCTGATAAATAATCAACTTCATCAGTTACAACACCGTCTACCACTTTGCGGTAAGGTGTTTCTAAGAAACCGTAGTCATTTGTACGTGCGTACGTAGACAACGAGTTAATTAGACCGATGTTTGGACCCTCAGGAGTCTCGATTGGACATACGCGACCATAGTGAGTTACGTGAACGTCACGTACTTCAAAGCCTGCGCGTTCACGAGTTAGACCGCCCGGACCTAATGCAGAGATACGACGTTTATGCGTAACTTCTGATAGTGGGTTATTTTGGTCCATAAACTGTGATAACTGAGACGAGCCGAAGAACTCTTTAACAGCTGCCGAAATAGGCTTAGCGTTAATAAGATCTTGTGGCATTATCGCGTCAAGGTCACCTAAGCTTAAACGCTCACGTACAGCACGTTCAACACGTACTAGACCAACACGGAATTGGTTCTCAGCCATTTCGCCAACACTACGTATACGACGGTTGCCTAAGTGGTCGATATCATCAACATCGCCTTGACCGTTACGAATAGCAATTAATACTTTCATAACAGACACGATGTCTTCTTTGCTTAATGTGCCAGGGCCTGTGTCTGTATCGTAACCAACACGGCTATTGAACTTCATACGACCTACAGTAGATAAGTCGTAACGTTCTTCAGAGAAGAACAAGTTCTGGAATAAGGCTTCAGCCGCGTCTTTCGTCGGTGGCTCGCCTGGGCGCATCATGCGATAAATTTCTACTAGTGCTTCTAAACGGCTGCTTGCAGAGTCAATGTTCAAAGTATTTGACATGTAAGCACCGCTGTCCACTTCATTGATATATAACGTATCAATTTTAGTGTAACCAGCTTTAACCAATTCAGCCATTAGCTCTAGAGTTAGCTCGTCATTTGCATTTGCAATAACTTCACCAGTTGACTCATCAACATAGTTTTTAGCTACAATACGGCCAATGATGTACTCATGTGGTACTTCTAATTGCTTAATGCCTTTCTTCTCGATGCTCTTGATGTGGCGAGCCGTAACACGACGACCGCTTTCAACAAATACTTCACCGTCTTCGCTCTTGATATCAAAAGCGGCAGTTTCACCACGTAAACGCGAAGGTACAAGTTCCATAAGAACTTTACCGTTCGTTACTTCAAACGTAGTGTTATCGAAGAACATATCTAGGATTTGTTCGCTAGAATACTCTAGTGCACGTAGGATGATAGACGCCGGTAATTTACGACGGCGGTCAATACGTACATATAAGTTATCTTTTGCATCAAATTCGAAGTCTAACCATGAACCACGGTAAGGTATAACGCGTGCGTTATATAATACTTTACCCGATGAATGGGTTTTACCGCGGTCGTTATCAAAGAATACACCAGGGCTACGGTGTAGCTGAGAAACGATAACACGCTCTGTACCATTGATTACAAAAGTACCGGTATCTGTCATGAGCGGAATTTCGCCCATGTAAACTTCTTGCTCTTTAATGTCTTTAACTGTGCCTGGTGCTTCTTTGTCCATAACAACAAGACGCAGTTTCACGCGAAGTGGAGCAGAATAAGTCACACCGCGAATTTGACATTCTTTTACATCGAAAACTGGCTCACCAATACGATAACTTACGTATTGAAGCTCAGAATTTCCCGAGTAGCTTTTAATAGGGAACACAGAACGGAAGGCAGCTTCCAAACCATGATCGCCATCAGCGTCCGGCACTAAGAATTTTTTAAACGATTCTAACTGTGTAGACAGTAAAAAAGGTATATCCAAAACTTGTGGACGTTTACCAAAATCCTTACGGATACGTTTCTTTTCAGAATAAGAGTAAGCCATGGGGTTCCTCAGCTTGCTGATCTTTGACCCGACCTGTTCTTGTAAGAACAGACTTAACTGGCAGCTATGCCAAGATTTTACAACATTTAACTGTTGTTCTAATTAGATCTCACTTTAACACTAGCAAACTATAAAGCGTTGAAAGTAAAGAAAAAATCAGATTTTATTTGAACTAAAAGAGTGCATCACTCTATAGCGCAAAAAGGCCGGTGATTAAATAATCACCAGCCCTTGCCTGATTTCTCAGGCAGCGAACTTAGCAAAAGCTAAATTACTTAACCTCAACTTCAGCACCAGCTTCAGTAAGATCTTTTGCAAGTGCTTCAGCTTCTTCTTTAGATACACCTTCTTTAACAGGTGTAGGAGCAGCTTCAACAAGAGCTTTCGCTTCTTTAAGGCCAAGGCCAGTTGCGCTACGAACAGCTTTGATTGCAGAAACCTTGTTAGCGCCAGCGCCAGTAAGGATTACGTCAAATTCTGTTTTCTCTTCAGCAGCTTCAGCAGCTGGACCAGCTACCATTGCAGCTGCAGCAGTTACGCCGAATTTTTCTTCCATTGCTTCGATAAGAGCAACAACGTCCATTACTGACATTTCAGCAATTGCGTCAAGGATTTGGTCTTTAGATACAGACATTACAAATTTCCTAATAATTAACGGACATTACGTCCAAATAAATTTTACACCGAAAGTGAGATTAAACAGCTTAAAATTAAGCAGCTTGCTCTTCTTTCTGTACACGTACTGCTTCAATTGTTTTACACAATTTGCCAGCAGACGCTTCTTTCATAGCACTCATTAAGCGTGCAACAGCTTCGTCGTATGTAGGTAATGTAGCAAGCATTGCTGCATCAACAACATTTCCTTCAAAAGCGGCCGTTTTAAGCTCGAATTTCTCATTCTTTTTCGCGAAATCTGAAAAGATACGCGCAGCAGCACCTGGGTGCTCTGATGAGAAAGCGATTAAGCTTGGACCAACAAATGAATCAGAAAGACACTCAAAATCTGTTCCTTCAAGAGCACGTTTTGCTAAAGTGTTACGGACAACTTTCATCCAAACACCATTTGCACGAGCTTCTTTACGAAGGGCAGTGATTGCGCCAACTGTTACACCACGAGAATCTGCAACAACTGCAGATAGAGCACCATTGGCTGCTTCGTTGACTTCAGCAACTATTGCTTTTTTGCCTTGAAGATTTAAAGCCATGGGTGTTACTCCTGGTTTAATGGGGATACCGATTATCGGATTCCCCTGTTCTACTCTTCCCTACCAAACAAGGTAGAGATGCTTTTTACGGCGAGAGCCAGAAGGATTAGGAAAAATCTATCTGGGGTCTACACCGTCTACGTAGGTGAATATTAAGGCCTAAGCCACCTACGGTCTTGGACGGAAGCCCAATTTATCGCTTTGCCAAAGGCTTAGCGAAATTATGGACTTCAACCCGAATTCTTTACTTTGCCAATTAATAAATTAATCAACAAAATGGCGCAAAATTATAGTACAAATTTCACGCCATGTAAACACTAATTAAGCTACAACAGTGCTTAAAGTGTTTTGGTCAACAGAAACGCCTGCGCCCATTGTTGTAGAGATAGTTACTTTCTTCAAGTAAACACCTTTAGCTTGAGAAGGCTTAGCCTTCTTAAGTGCAACAATTAGTGACTCAAGGTTTTGTTGTAATTGCTCAGCAGTGAAATCAACCTTACCAATAGTAGTATGGATGATGCCATTTTTGTCATTACGGTAACGTACTTGACCTGCTTTAGCATTTTTAACTGCTTCTGCAACGTTAGGCGTTACAGTACCAGTTTTAGGGTTTGGCATTAGACCACGTGGGCCTAAGATTTGACCTAGTTGACCAACAACACGCATAGCGTCTGGTGATGCAACAACAACGTCAAAGTTCATCTCGCCTTTTTTAACTAGCTCAGCAAGATCTTCCATACCTACTAATTCAGCACCGGCTTCTTTTGCAGCTTCTGCATTAGCGCCTTGTGTGAATACAGCAACACGAACGTCACGACCAGTACCGTTAGGTAGTACAGTAGCACCACGAACGTTTTGATCAGATTTACGAGCATCGATACCAAGGTTAACGGCAACGTCAACACTTTCTACGAATTTAGCTGTCGCTAACTCTTTTAAAAGAGCAACTGCTTCATTGATTTCGTAATCTTTTGTTACTTCCACTTTTTCGCGGATAGTACGCATACGTTTAGTTAATTTAGCCATTTCTTAGTCCTCTACGTTCAAGCCCATCGCACGCGCAGAACCTGCGATAGTGCGAACCGCTGCGTCCATATCGGCAGCTGTAAGGTCAGTTCGTTTTGTCTCAACAATTTCTTCAAGTTGAGCACGAGTTACTGTGCCTACTTTATCAGTGTTAGGACGGCCTGAGCCTGACTTAATACCAGCAGCTTTCTTAAGTAAGTAAGCAGCAGGTGGCGTTTTCATGTCGAACGTAAATGAACGGTCACCGTAAACAGAGATCACTACAGGAACTGGAGCGCCTTTTTCGATAGACTCTGTACGTGCGTTAAACGCTTTACAGAATTCCATGATGTTTACACCGTGTTGACCTAGTGCAGGACCTACTGGAGGACTAGGATTAGCCATACCAGCGGCAACTTGTAGCTTGATTAGAGCTTCAACTTTTTTAGCCATTATAAATACCTCATTTGGTGGGTCTCAGCCTTGTGCGCGCGAGGACGCGTACTCTAACGGCTTCCCAGTTTAAAAATTGGTTTCGTACTTTTTGCACAGTAAAAATAAATTTTACCTTAATACAAAAAGGCCGCTGATTATAAGTTAATCAGCGGCCTTTTTCAAGCTTCATGCCAAAATTTAAATAAAAATTAGCGAAGCTTTTTTAATCAATTACTTATCTTGCTCAACTTGACCGAATTCAAGCTCAACTGGCGTAGAACGACCAAAGATAAGTACAGATACTTTTACGCGGCTCTTTTCGTAGTCAACTTCTTCAACTACACCACTGAAATCTGCAAATGGTCCATCAGTAACGCGAACAACTTCACCTGGTTCAAATAATGTAGCAGGTTTAGGTGCTTCAGCATTTTCTTGAAGGCGATTAAGAATGCGTTCTGCTTCTTTAGGACTGATTGGAGCAGGACGATCAGACGTTCCACCAATAAAGCCCATTACACGTTCAGTGCTGTTCACTAAGTGCCAGCTTGCGTCGTTCATATCCATTTGTACTAATACATAACCTGGAAAGAATTTACGCTCAGATTTACGCTTTTGGCCAGCGCGCATCTCAACAACTTCTTCAGTTGGTACTAGTATCTCACCGAAGCTCGATTCAAGACCTTCGATTTTAATGTGTTCAGTTAACGTTTGAGCTACACGCTTTTCGTAACCAGAAAAGGCTTGTACTACATACCAACGTAACTTAATTTCTTTGTTCTCGTTCTCATCCGACATGGGATCAGATCTCCAATCCAGTTAAAAAGCCTACAGCGCGGAATAAAATGCCATCTAATCCCCAAAGGATAAGTGCCATAATCACTGTTGCAACCATTACAATTAATGTCGTGTGGGTAGTTTCTTGGCGCGTTGGCCAAATAACTTTGCGTACTTCAATTCGAGCTTCTTTAGCGAAAGCAAGAAAGTTACGTCCCTTAAATGTTTGCGAGGCAATTGCTAATCCGGCCGCTATTGCAACAACAACGCCGATAGCACGTAGTAGTACAGATTGATCTGCATACATGTGATTACCAACAACTGCGCCTGCAAGTAGCGCGATTGCTACTAACCACTTTACTGACTCCATCGCACTTGATGGTGTTTCTACATTCGTGCTCATAATATTATTACCTTAACTACAGACACAACAACCCTACACTACGGTAAGGTTAATCCATTAAAATCTAAACTTAAAAACAGACTTAATTTAAACCGGTTTTTAATCTCAGACTACTCAAACTACAAGTAAAACTGGCAGGGGCGGAGAGATTCGAACTCCCAACCATCGGTTTTGGAGACCGCTGTTCTACCAATTGGAACTACGCCCCTGCAAAGTGGATGCCTATTATACTTACGCAGTCCATTAACACAAGCCTAAAAGATACCCACATTGGAAAATCTCGGCATTGCATTAAAAAATCAATCTTAACATTGATTAAAAAGCAGTTTATGATTGTCTAAATTATAGGGACTCATAATTAGATAGGAAATCTGTGAAAGCAATAAAAACAATCATAAGATATAAAATTATTAGCTTTTTATTATTATTTCATATTAGCTCTTATGCCCTGCCATTGTACTTAGATACATATACAAATGAACAAGGTTTATCACAAAATTCAATTACATGTAGTACCACTGATGAAAAAGGATTTCATTGGTTTGCTACCCAAGGTGGCTTAAATCGATTTGATGGGTATGAATTTAAGCACTATAAATTCAATCCTTTACACCCTAGTATTTCGGGGAATTGGATTACAGACTGCCTGAATTTAGAAAATGGCCACATTTGGTTTGCTACAACAAGTAATGGCCTCAACTTATTAAATACTGAAACAGGAAGTTTTAGTGTTTTTAACCAGTATTCAGCCCCTCCTATTACAAACGAACGTATTTCATCAATTTCTTCTAATTCGCCACAAATCATTTGGATTGGTCACGATAAAGGGCAACTTACTCGTTTAGATACATACACAGGTACTACCGAATTATTTTCTTATCAGGGCACGAATCACTTAAATGTTGTTTTTAAGGATGTGCTTTTTGATGATAAAAAAAACCTTTGGTTAGCAAGTAGTATCGGGCTGATTAAGTTCGATACACAAACACATCGGTTCGAACATATACCTAATAGCCCTAAACAGCTCTGGCAATTAAAAAAAGCAACAAATAGCAAATTTATTATAGGAGGTAAGACTGGTCTAAGTGTTTTTGACTCAAACACACTCGCATTTTATAACTTTGAGCAACTCAAAAATGTTTGGGTTACAGATATACTTTTTGATGATGAAAAAAAATTATGGGTAAGCACTTATGGTCATGGTCTTTATTACCAAGCTACAGATAATTTATTAAGTAGCGAGTTTCATCAACTTACTCACTCTCCAGATTTAAAACATGGCTTAGCTAACGATCACCTATTGTCACTTTACCAAGACCCTCAAGGCATTATTTGGATTGGTACAGACGGCTATGGGTTACATCGCTATGATAAAAGGCAGACTCAGTTTGGTCATCAAAAACATCAAAGTAATAACCCAGCTTCTATCTCGAATGACTTTGTAAGAGCAATACTCAAAGACAGTAACAACTTACTTTGGGTGGGCACGCGCGACGGACTTAATAAGCAAACTGACACAGGCTTTAAACGCTATAAAACAGATAAAAATAAAGATATAGGCTTAACTAATAACAATATATTTAGTCTTTATGAAGATGCTAATAAACGCGTATGGATAGGTACATACGGAGGTGGTTTACTGCTTTACAACCCAATTAATGATAGCTTTTCGGCTTTTACTGTGCAAAGCCATCAACTCAGTAGTAACCGTATTTATGCAATAGAAGGTGATCTAAGTGGTAATTTATGGCTTGGCAGTAATGAAGGCTTAACACGATTTAATCCCGATACTTTACAGGTTACAAATTTTAAATACAGCGCAGATAAAAATAGCATCTCAAATAATACTGTTTTTAGTGTTACTTATGACAGCGACAACAACGCTATATGGGCAGGAACCCGCGCAGGGTTAAATAAACTTTCTTTACATGATGAAACATTCACTCATTACAAAAGCGATCTTAAAAAGCCTAATAGTTTAACGCACGACATGGTTACATCCTTGCATTTACAAGATAAAAACACTTTATGGGTAGGTACTTTTGGCGGGCTCAATAAGTTAAATATCCAAACAAACAAAGTAATAAACATTACAGAGTTTGATGGTTTACTTAACGATAATATTTTTGCAATTAAACAAGATACCAGTGGTTACTTGTGGCTAAGCAGCAACCAAGGCCTAACCCGTTACGCTCCTCAAACCCAACAAATGCAGCATTTTTTACCCGCAAACGGTATACAGCATCATTCTTTTATTTTAGGCGCTGCTTTTCAAGCAGATGACGGCGAGCTATTTTTTGGTGGTATTAACGGTTTTAATCAATTTGATCCGTTAAAACTGACTCTAGCAACTCAACCCCCAGAACCTGTTATTACAGACTTACTTATTTATAACCAGTCAGTCGCAACGCAGCAATATATAAAAAACAAGACTCAAACGCCTAAGCTTATAAGCTATACAGACAGACTATTTTTTAAAGAAGAAGATGGTGTTATCGGCTTTAAATTTTCTGCTTTAAACGGTGCAGAGCCCCCTTCTCAATACCAATATGCTTACAAGTTAGCTGGGTTAGATAAGCAGTTTTTATACGCAAGCAAAAACCAGAGGCAAGTTAGCTATTCTCAACTTCCCGCTGGAAGCTATCACTTTATTGTAAAAGTTAAAGATCAATACGGTCAATGGAGTGATGATAAAACAATGGTTGCGCTTACAGTTACTCCACCTTGGTGGAAGAACAATGTTGCCTATGTCACTTACATCATTATCGTATTATTTATAATGTGGTTAATTATAACAGCAAGATATAGGGCTAACGTTGCAGAGCAAGCAAACTTAAAAGAGAAAGAACTTAGCAACTTAAAAACTCAACTATTAGATAATGTTAGCCATGAACTTAAAACACCATTAAGCCTAATATTAGCGCCACTTGAGAGTTTACAAGAAAGCCATAAGGATTCAGACACCCAACAAAAATTAGCTATGATTCAACGTAATAGCTATAAGCTATTAGATCAAATAAACCAACTTTTACAGCTCAGCCAGCGCCCAAGCACTGCAGTGAAACACGTCACACCCTATGCTATAAATCCGGTAGTTGAACAATTAATTGAAGATTTCATCCCTTTATTTAAACAAAAAAATATTACGTTCGAGTTTGAAGATCTAACGCAAAAAACTATTCCCATTAAATTAGAGCTAAATCATACAATTTCTATTATCAGTAACTTATTGAGTAACGCCCAAAAATACACTCCAAACACTGGCAAAGTATTACTTCAGCTATTAACTCAAAAACAAACATTAATCATCACAGTCTCAGATACTGGTGTTGGTATAGATAAAGAGCACCTTGAGACCGTTTTTCAACGATTTACACGCATAGATACGAGTAATCAAAGTGGTAGCGGTATTGGCTTAGCGCTGGTGAAGCAGCTAGTTGAACAATATGGAGGAACTATTGAACTTAAAAGTGAATTAAACAAAGGAAGTTGTTTTACTGTTTCACTCCCAACAACTCAAATAGACGAAACCTCTAACCTTACTGCTCTTGCTGTGTCTAAAAACAATAATTTATGTGCAGTAAAAAGTAATAAGATTCTTATTATTGAAGACAACGATGAAATGCGTGATTTAATAACTTCACTATTTATTAGTAGCTTCACGTGTATAAGTACAGCTAACGGAGAGCTAGGTTTAGCTTTATGTAAAAACGAAATGCCTGACTTGGTAATAAGTGATGTAATGATGCCTGTTATGGATGGCTATCAGTTTATTAAAGCACTGCGCAGCGACACGGCTATTAGCCATATTCCGGTGTTATTACTTTCAGCAAAGGCAGATACGCATAGTAAATTAAAGGGCCTAGACTTACTTGCTGATGACTATTTGAGTAAACCTTTTGAGCCGCAGCTGTTACTCAGCCGCGTTCAAGGATTATTAACGATTAGAGAAGTACTTAATCAACATTTAAAACAACAACTACCTGCTTTATCACAAACAGCCCAGCTCGACCCACAAATGGCGCAAAGTAAAGATTATGCATTTACCGAGCGTGTAAAAACAACAGTAAAAGAGCATTACCAAGACGAAGCATTTAGCGTAGAAGAATTTGCAGCAGCGCTCTACCTTAGCCCTCGCGCTTTACAATTAAAAATGAAAGCCTTGTACAACCTAACACCAAGCGATTACATTCGAAATATTCGTTTGGAATTTGCACAAGAGCTTTTAAAAAATAGTGAGCTTGCAATTGGTCTAGTAGCACAGCAAATTGGCTTTAATTCACAAAGCTACTTTGCCCGGTGCTTTAAAGCAAAATATAATATGTCCCCAAAACAGTTTCGTGAAAAATCCAGATAAATTTCGCCTGTGTGACTAAATATTTCGCACCAGTACTATTATTAACCTACTGATTTAACTAAATTAACATGAATTTAAATATTAAAGGAAATGCACTGCATTTCCCTTGAGCATATTAATTAAGGACAGTCATATGTTAAAAGCACCACAAAAACTATTATTAACGGCACTATTAACTACCACTCTGAGCGCTTGTCAAAGCACCTCCACAAATGTTACGTCAGGTCAAAATTCACCAGACATAAACACTGTCGCCCAAGAACAATACAATGGGCCTAAAGCTCGTATTGCTGTTGCACGCTTTACCGACAAATCAAACAACTCAAAATGGTGGCGTAAAGAAATAGGCGACGGTATGGCTGATCAATTAACTACGGCACTCGTATCAACAAATCGCTTTATTGTTTTAGAGCGCCAAGCGCTTGATGCTGTTTTATCAGAACAAGACCTAGCAGCCTCAGGTCGCGTTAGTGCATCATCGGGTGCCGCTTATGGTGAGATTGAAGGCGCTGAAATAGTCGTTATTGCAGCGGTAACTGAATTTGATGATGACAGCTCTGGTGCAAGTGTTGGCAGTGGCGGCTTTATGGGCGATGTATTTAGCTCTGTATCAGCTGGTTTTTCAGGTTCTCATATGGCAATTGACCTACGCCTTATCGACACACGCACATCACGAATTTTAGCAGCAACAAGTGTTGAAGGTGGCAGTAAAGATTTTGACTTTACTGGAGCCGCAACCAACTTTGGTGGCGCACTTGTTGGCGGTAATATTAGTGGATGGTCTGATACCCCTAAAGAAAAAGCCCTTCGTGAAGTTATTATTAAAGCGGTTGAGTTTTTAGAAACTAAAATTCCAGATACCTACTATCGCTATAATAGTAACAACACTTTAGCACCGGGTTACACTGCGCCGCCACCAGCTACTAAACGCGCAAAAACAGCCAGCAAGAGCGCTGTAACAGTTGATGTACCAACCCATAGAATGCCACATTATGAAAAAATGGATTTAGCAATGTCGCGCCTAAGCTTGGTATGTTTGGGCTACCTAAGAAACCAGCCTGATTATGAAGAATTTGAAACACAGGATGTTGAGTATGATCGTAAAACAGTTATTGCACTTCGCGAGTACCAACAAGACAAAAAACTAAAGGTAACGGGCTTAGCTGATGAAACAACTAAAAAGTCACTTGATGATAGTGGTTGTATTGCTAAAACGAACAAATCAAGCCTCGAAAGTATAAGCAACATGTTTAAGTTTAATTAATGGCTTTGGCTTGGGTAGCTAATAAAAAGAGCTACCCAAGTACTCACTATCTAGTTAGCGCCTTTAACAAGTGGTACTCCGTTATTACCTACCGGAATATAAACAGTTGTATGATTAGGTGACTCAGCCATTTTTATTTGTGCATTAATAGCTTCATGTTGAATGTAATTAGCTGTTAGTGTTGCGTTAATGATCTTCTGAGCTTGAGCAATCCCTTTGGCTTCTTCAACCCTAATTTCAGCGTCTTTTTTGGCAATCTCTTTTTGTGTTTCTTTTTCCGATAATAGCTGCTGAGCTGCCAATTTTTTCTCAACTGCATTAGCAACAATATCGGGGTAATTAATATTGCCTACTACAACGTTTGCAAGTTTAAACGGCGTTGTCGATAAATAACTTTGCAGGCGCAGAGTCACTTCCTTCGCAATTTTCTCACGATTTGTTTTAAGCTCGCCACTATCGTATTTTTGTACTGTATCGCGCACATACGTTCTGAAAGTTTCACGTACAAAGCGTTTATACCAATTTTCGGCGCCGTACTGCTCTACCACAGTTTTAACAGTGCCACTCTCAATAGCAATAACAGCATGAAAATCAAATTTAATATTTAAATCATCATTCGCTAAAATTCTAAATGTCTCGGTATATGTATTAGGTCGCATATCGATGTTTACCACTTCATTTCGCAGTAACGACATACCGTAATTAGATGGGCCCTTCATTGTACCTTGATAACCACCTTCACCAAATACACGCGGCTTTTCGAATACGTAGCCTTCTTCACCTGCGGGTGTGCTTGGGTTAGTGCATGCAGTTAATCCAAAACCAACGACTCCTACAACCAATGCACCTTTAAATAGGTTATTAAACAATGTTTGTGTCCCGGAGTTTCTTGCTCTCATCATCTTTCCTTTAATTACTTTTTAATATTGTATAAACGTCACTTAACAAGCTTGAAGCACCAAATCTGAATGTATTTGCTTGCAAATAATCATCCCCCATTATTGCGCGCGTAAGCGTTAAATAATCACTAGCATCAGCCACTGTTTTAACACCACCGGCAGCTTTAAAGCCAACACGTTTATCCGAGTTCTTAATGGCTGNCTTTACCCGTACTGGTTTTTACAAAATCAGCACCGCCTTCAATTGCAAGCTTCGTGGCTTGTGTTATGAGCGCTTCGGTTTTTAGCTCGCCGCTTTCTATTATTACTTTTAGCTGGGCACGCGACCCACACACTTTTTTACTTTCGCTTACATAGCTAAGTACTGTTTGAACATCGCCCGCTATTAACTTTTTATAAGGAATAACAAGATCAATTTCGTCAGCGCCGCGCTCTATTGCAATAAGTGTTTCGTTAATTACATCACTCAGTGGCGCATCACCCGTTGGAAAGTTAGTGACCGTTGCAACTTTTACGTGGTTAAGCTCACGTGCTGCGAGTGCTATTTTTGCATCATCAACAAAGTCGCTATAAACACATACAGCGGCAGGTGTGCCCAGCATCGGGTTTATACTATCAACAAGCGCTTGAATGCTTTTGGTGGTATCGCTAGTGTTTAAGCTTGTTAAATCCATCAGTGCGACTGCTAATGCGGCATCTTTTTGGTGTTGTGTCATTAGAGCTCCGTTGCTTATGTAATACCAATTTTATTAAAAACATAATCATTTTAGCGTATTAAATAACTCACTAACTACGTTAAAAATTATTTATATAGAACAACTATGTATCATAATTTTAGCCTTGTTATTGAGCTATTTTCTTGTCGCTATAATAGATCACTAATTTAATGCAATTGGTATAAGTACAAAATAGAATATGCTTCCATATTAACAAATTAAACCAAACTCGCTATAGCTCATAACCAAACACTATAAGCTGTATATTTTACTTGTAACTCGGCGCAATCCCTTGTTAACTAACTCTTAGGCCTAAAAAGCCCACCTATTATAACTTTTGGTTATATCAACTTGGTTTTAATTATTTTTTACTTATTGATAGCCGCTATATTCTGCTTATCAGAATAAAGCGTTTTCTTATATTTGAATTTGTTTAGGGGTCTTATTAACGTGCAGTATTTACCTATCTTTACCAAACTCGACAACAAACCAGTATTGGTTGTTGGCGGTGGAGAGGTCGCATTACGCAAATGTCGCGCGTTTTTAAAAGCGAGAGCGAGCGTTACTTTAGTAGCACCTTGGTTTTGCGACGAGCTAAAAGAGCATGCACATAATAATGAAGTAACGCTTATTGATGCCTATTTTGATGAATCACATCTTGATGGCAAAATGCTGGTTATAGCAGCCACTGACCGCGATGAAGTAAACAACAACGTATTTGAACTTGCCAATGCCCGCAATGTATTTGTGAATGTGGTTGATGACCAACCTAAGTGTACGTTTATATTCCCATCCATTGTTGACCGCGACCCAATTACGATTGCTATATCAAGTGCAGGCACAGCGCCGGTACTTGCACGTCGCTTACGCGAAAAACTCGAAACCCTTATTCCGCATCATATTGGGCCACTTGCAACACTTGTAGGCGGCTTTAGAGACAAAGTAAAAAAACGCTTTAAACATTTTTCAGACCGCCGCCAATTTTGGGAAGGCGTGTTCGACTCATCTGTCGTGAGTAAAGTACAAACCGGTGACACTCAAGCCGCACAGCAACAACTAGAGCAAATGTTAGATGCCAAAGCCGAGCCTGAAGGCGAAGTATATGTAGTAGGTGCAGGCCCAGGCGATCCAGAGCTTTTAACACTTAAAGCACTGCAACTTATGCAACAAGCCGATGTGGTTGTATACGACTTTTTAGTGTCTGACGAAATTATGGAATTAGTGCGTCGTGATGCTGACCTTATTTGTGTAGGCAAACGTTTAGGCGATCATAGTGTTGTTCAAGACGACACCAACCAAATGCTGGTCGACCTTGCTAAACAAGGCAAAAAAGTGTGCCGCATTAAAGGTGGCGACCCGTTTATTTATGGTCGTGGTGGCGAAGAAGTACAAGTACTGGCTGCTAACAACGTAAATTATCAAATTGTACCGGGTATTACAGCTGCTGCAGGTTGTAGTGCGTATGCGGGTATTCCGCTTACGCATCGTGACCATGCACAAGCCATTCAATTTGTAACGGGCCACTGTAAAAAAGACGGTCAAGAACTTGATTGGCAATCACTGGCAAAAGCAAATCAAACGCTTGCTATTTACATGGGCGTAATTAAATCGCCGCACATACAAAGCGAGCTTTTAAAGCATGGCCGCAAAGCCGACACCCCTGTTGCCATTATCGAAAACGGTACACGTAAAAATCAGCGTGTAGTAACAGGCCAATTAGGCGAACTTGCCGACTTAATTGAACGCAACAGCATTATATCGCCTGCGCTACTCATTATTGGTGAAGTAGCCGCCCTGCACTCGCAACTAGCGTGGTTTGGGAAAAACGAACAAACAAGCAGCTTTGCACAGCCGCTAACAGATGTATCAAATACATAACCGAATTTTAAATTTGTAACTTTTAATCATTTTAGTAGGACGACTAACAATGGCTTTAACTCACCTTCAGCAACTTGAAGCTGAAAGTATCAAAATCATGCGCGAAGTCGCCGCTGAGTTTGAGAACCCAGTAATGCTTTACTCTATTGGTAAAGATTCGTCGGTACTTTTGCACTTAGCGCGTAAAGCATTTTACCCTGCAAAAATTCCGTTTCCGTTATTACACGTAGACACCAATTGGAAGTTTCGTGAAATGATTGAGTTTCGCGACCGTATAGCTAAAGAATACGGTTTTGACCTACTGGTACACAAAAATCCAGAAGGCATTGAAATGGGTGTAGGCCCGTTTACGCATGGCTCGGGTAAACATACCGATATAATGAAAACCCAAGGCTTAAAGCAGGCACTTAACAAATATGGTTTTGATGCTGCATTTGGTGGCGCACGCCGCGACGAAGAAAAGTCACGCGCAAAAGAACGTGTTTACTCGTTCCGCGACAAACACCACCGTTGGGACCCTAAAAACCAACGTCCTGAGCTTTGGAATACTTATAACAGCCAAGTTAATCCGGGCGAAAGCATTCGTGTTTTCCCTTTGTCTAACTGGACTGAGCTTGATATTTGGCAATACATTTACCAAGAAAACATCGACATGGTACCGCTTTACCTAGCAAAAGAGCGCCCTGTTGTTGACCGTGATGGCACCCTAATAATGGTTGACGATGAGCGTATGCCACTTAACGAAGGTGAAGTACCGCAAATGAAATCTGTACGTTTTCGTACATTAGGCTGCTACCCACTTACCGGTGCAGTTGAGTCAACAGCCAGTACTTTAACCGAAATTATTGAAGAAATGCTGCTATCTACGTCATCTGAACGTGAAGGTCGTGTTATCGACCATGATTCAGCCGGCTCAATGGAGAAGAAAAAACGTGAGGGGTATTTTTAATGTCTAGCCAAAATAACGATACATTTAACGAAGTAAAAGAAATAGGCATAGACGCCTACCTAGCACGCCAACAAGACAAAAGCTTATTGCGTATGCTTACGTGTGGCAGTGTAGATGACGGTAAATCAACATTGATTGGCCGCCTACTGCACGACAGCCACCAAATTTATGAAGATCAGCTAGCAGCCCTTCATAAAGATAACGAAAAAGTAGGTAATGCAGGTGAAGATCTTGACCTTGCATTATTAGTTGATGGCCTACAAGCTGAGCGCGAGCAAGGCATTACCATTGACGTAGCG
Source organism: Pseudoalteromonas sp. TAE56 (assembly GCF_000497955.1). Classification (NCBI taxonomy): domain Bacteria; kingdom Pseudomonadati; phylum Pseudomonadota; class Gammaproteobacteria; order Alteromonadales; family Pseudoalteromonadaceae; genus Pseudoalteromonas; species Pseudoalteromonas sp. TAE56. Next base: position 128,417 of record NZ_AUTN01000138.1, on the reverse strand, counting down.
TACCGTTACTTTTCAACGGCTAAGCGTAAATTTATTATTGCCGACACACCTGGGCACGAGCAATACACGCGCAACATGGTAACGGGTGCATCAACTAGCGATGTCGCCATTATTTTGGTTGATGCGCGTTACGGCGTACAAGTACAAACTAAGCGCCATAGCTTTATTTGTGACTCGCTGGGCATTAAGCAGTTTGTTGTTGCCGTTAATAAAATGGATATCGTTGATTTTGACGAAACCGTATATGAAAAAATTAAGGCTGATTACCTTAAATTTGCTGAGCAACTTAACGTATCAAACATTAAGTTTGTGCCTATGTCGGCGCTTAAAGGCGACAACGTAGTAACACGCTCTGCACATACACCGTATTACACCGACAAGCCGCTACTAGAATTACTAGAAGATTCGCCAGCAGCCGAAACAGATACAGGCTTTGAAGCGCGCCTACCAGTGCAATATGTAGTGCGTCCTAACTTAAACTTCCGTGGTTTTCAGGGCACACTTACATCAGGCAAGATACACGTAGGCGATGCAATAAAAGTATTACCGTCGGGTAAAACATCAAGCATTAAAGAAATTGTTACCTTTGATGGCAACCTGGACAGCGCCGAAGCAGGCCAAGCAATCACCGTTACCCTAAATAACGAAATTGATATTAGCCGAGGGGATGTAATAGTACCTGCAAATTCAACAGCTGTTGTCACTAACCAGCTACAAGCTAAAATTGTATGGATGCACGAATCGCCATTAGTATTAGGTAAAAGCTATAACCTAAAACTAGGCAGCAAAAACACATCAGCTATTGTTACAAAGATTGATTACACAATTGATGTAAACACGCTTGAGCACGGCACTAGCGACTCATTACAGTTAAACGAAATTGCAATTGTGACACTTGAACTAACCGAAACTATTTTGGCAGACGAGTACCACAGCAATCACGAAACAGGCTCGTTTATACTAATCGATCGCTTATCAAACCTAACGGTTGCTGCGGGCATGATTGAACAAGTACTGCAAAGCCAAGCACAGGAAAGTAACTTTAGCGAATTTGAAGTTGAATTTAACACCTTAGTACGCAAGCACTTTCCGCATTGGCAAGCGCTTGATATTTCTAAGTTATAAGTTAACTTTAGCCTGTTAGGAATTTAAAAGCATGGTAGAACAGCTCGTTTTAACAGGCATTATGCTTACCTTAGTCGGGTGCCTTTTTGGCACCCGTATTAATCCAGCATGGTTATTTGTAAGCGCCATTGGCACCAGCTACTTAGCAGGGCTAATCGATCTTGAAAGCATGTTGATTAATTATGCTAACCCGTCGCTTATCACCTTAGTACTATTGGTGTTAGTGTCGACCGCAATAGAAAAAACCACCCTAATTCAAAAGTTAGCGCAATCGCTATCTAAAGGTAGTTTAGTAAAATCGGTAACAAAATTGGGGTTATCAACCGCCTTTTTATCGTCGTTTACTAACAATACCGCCGTTGTTGCATCGCTTATTACCGCGATAAAAGACAACCCTAATCACTCCCCTTCAAAGCTATTATTACCGCTGTCGTACACTGCTATTTTGGGCGGCACTATTACGCTTATTGGTACATCAACCAACTTAATCGTCAATGGCTTTGCAGTTGATGCGGGCATGGAACCGCTGGGCTTTTTTGACTTTACCTTAGTGGGTTTAGGCGCGTTAAGCGTAGGCCTAATTACCATTTTAGTGATGCTTAAATACTTACCCGACAACGGTAAAAGCGACCAAGAAGTCGTGCCTTTTTACCTAGAAGGCAAAGTACAAGCAAACTCAAAGTTAATAGGCCAAACCGTTGAAGAAAACGGCCTGCGTGATTTAAAAGACTTATTCCTCGCTGAAATCATTCGCGATGGCAGCCGCATTTGCGCAGTCACCCCGCAGCAAATTATTCAAAAAGATGACGTGCTGCTTTTTGTAGGTGACATAAAATCGGTGCCATTACTTACCCGTTTCGACGGCCTAAAAGTAGTACACGAAAATCATCAAAAAGACATAGAACACTTAGTAGAAGTAGTTGTAAGTCAGTCTTCAAAATTTATAGGTAAAACCGTAAAAGAAGCCCGCTTTAGAGAGCAATTTCATGCTGCTGTTATTGCCATTCGCCGTGGTCACGACCGCTTACAAGGCGGCCTTGGTCAAGTGCAATTACAAGCTGGCGACTCGCTTATACTCGCACCAGGTAAAAACTTTTACACCTTGCCTAATTTAAAGCGCGAATTTGTGTATATTTCAGGGTTTGACTTACAAGCCCACCTTGCACCTAAACAATCAAACATTGTGCTACTAAGCTTTGCCGCAGTACTGGGTTTAAGCATTATTGGCATAGTGCCGCTGGTTAAAGGCTTATTAGTATTACTAATTGGCTTAATGCTCAGTGGCACCATAAAACTTAACGAAGTTAAACGCCGTTTTCCACTCGAGTTATTAGTGGTAGTAGGCAGCGCCATTGGCCTTGCCAAGTTAATGATAGGCACCGGACTTGCCGGGCAAATATCCGACGCCATGTTTATGGTACTTGGCGACTTTGGCCCTTACGGCGCATTTATTGCCATATTTTTAATGACCGTATTATTTACCGAGCTTATTACTAATAACGCAGCAGCTGCCTTGTCGTTCCCTGTTGCTTACTCACTCGCGGTTGGTTTTAATGTAGACCCGCTACCGTTTATTATGGCGGTTGCCTTTGGCGCATCAGCCAGCTTTATATCGCCATTTGGGTATCAAACTAATCTAATGGTTTATAGCGCGGGTAACTATCGCTTAAAAGATTACATAGTGATGGGCTTACCCCTTTCTATTATTTATTCAATCACGGTATTAACCTTGATCCCGCTGGTATTTCCGTTTTAATACCTGCGCTCACAGCATAAGAGACTCTCACTATGGATGAAAATATAGTTTGGCATAACTACGCAACTACAAAAGCACAGCGTAGTGAGCAAAAAAAACATAAGCCCGCTATTTTATGGTTTACCGGCTTTTCAGGCTCTGGCAAAAGTACTGTAGCCAACGCACTAGAAGCAGCGCTTAACCAACAAGGTACGCACACTTACCTGCTAGATGGCGACAACGTACGCCACGGTTTATGTAAAGACCTAGGCTTTAGCGACGAAGACCGCATTGAAAACATACGCCGCGTGGGCGAAACCGCAAAGCTGATGACCGACGCTGGCTTGTTAGTGCTTACTGCGTTTATATCGCCTTTTAGAGCAGAACGCGACATGGTGCGTAGCTTAGTAGACGAAGGCGAATTTATTGAAGTATTTATCGATACCCCACTGGATGTATGCGAAAGCCGCGATCCAAAAGGCTTATACAAAAAAGCCCGCGCAGGGGAGATAAAACACTTCACTGGTATCGATTCAAGCTACGAAGTGCCAAACAATCCAGAAATAATTTTAGATACAAGTAAAAACACCCTAGACCAATCGGTTACACAACTGATAACGTATCTAAAACAAAAGCACATAATATAGGTTAACCCCATGAATCAAACCGAACTGCTAGAAGAAACCCTCATCCTTGCCCGCAAAGCAGGCCAAGCGATAATGGGAATTTACGAAAAGGATTTTAACGTTGAGTACAAAGCCGATGAAAGCCCCGTAACTGACGCCGATTTAGCAGCTCATAAACTGATTGTGGCAGGGCTTCAACAGCTCACACCCGACATTCCAATACTCAGTGAAGAAAACGCCGACATAAGCTGGGATGTACGCCAAACGTGGAAAAGCTACTGGTTAGTTGACCCAATCGACGGCACTAAAGAATTTATTAAAAAGAACGGTGAATTTACCGTAAACATCGCCCTAATTAAAAATGGTATTCCTATTTTAGCGGTAGTCGATGCACCTGCCCTTGGCGTATCGTACTTAGCCGCCGAAGCCATTGGCGCATTTAAAGATAAAGGCGATGAGCGAATTGAGCTTAAAGTAACGACTAAACCTAACAAAGGGTTAATACGTGTTGTTGGCAGTCGCTCGCATCCATCACCCGATTTAGCCGAGTTTGTAAAACGCTTTGACGATGTTGAAATGGTGTCTAAAGGCAGCTCTCTAAAGCTGTGTTTAGTGGCTGAGGGCAGCGCCGATATTTACCCGCGCTTAGGTCCAACCTGCGAATGGGATACAGGCGCAGGCCATGCTATTGCCGAAATTGCCGGTGCTAAAGTGACCCAACTTGATGGCACAGCGCTTATTTACAATACCAAAGATGAATACTTAAACCCTTATTTTGTGGTGAGTGCGATAGAAGAGTAAGCGCAGTTTTAAGTGGTTAGCTATCAGTTGCCAGAAAGGCAAGTGATAGCTTTAACTATTAAAGTTGCTCAGTTAGCATAAAGGCAAATACCGTAGATATGCTTGAGTTATTTATTATGTATAAATTAACCTAATAAGCGTACTAAAACACAGCAACGTTATAAATATACCAAGCGATAAAATTGCCATATACTGCTCTCCCAAACATAAAGGCTATGGGTAAATATATTTTTTAAGAAATAAAGAAAGTAAAATAGCTACACACACCGATAGCTATAATCAGCATAAAAAGCCGCTTTACTAAATTACCTTCAGTAGGAGGAATTTCCTCACCGGTATATGGTGCATAAAGACTCCTTTTTAAAATAAATGCATAGATATATCTATAACAGAAAGAAAATACAAACATGCAGAACAATAACTTTTCTACTGACTCAAAACCTATAAAAAAAGCAGCCCCTAACACAAACCATATTATGCCGAATAATATAACAATCACTTTTATCTTATTCATCCCCACTTTCCTGTACTACTTTTTCTTTAAGTTCTGTATTTATAAACCCTAGAGGGCGTTTTAATTACTAAATTTGGAAGTGTTGCACCCTTTGAAAATCTAAGTAAAGTTTTTAACCTTTATTAAATTGCGTTGTTAGCGTTGGAATTTATAGTCGGTAACCCTAACTATTTGGCTATCGCTGCAAATTGAACTTTTTTGTATGGCCCATAAACAAACTCGTTGTGTTCAGCAAACTTGTTATCTTTGGTTTTATCAATATAGTAAAAAGCACAAATTTTATGCGGACAAGCATAAGCCGAAATATATTTTTCGTTAGATTTAATATTTATTGGTTCATCGAGTCGCCCAATATATGTGCCCTGACCAAGACTGTAACCTAACTTTTTAGTGCCGCCAATGTAATACACCTCATAAGGTTGCTCCTCCCAAATTGGAGAACACCCATTAAGCAGTAATGGTATTAAAACTAAAAATATTCTCACAAACTTCCCTGCACTCTAGTAACTTGCTCAAATTACACTCTTATAGTTAACTTGAGCGTGTTCTTATTTTGTGAACATCTATTAGTAGCAAACTGTGTAAGTGATTGCCAATTATAAAATTATATTTAAGTAAGGTATTTTACTATGTGTAAAAGGGTGTGACCTACAGTAAGGCTATGTTTTTAGTTTAGGGAAAAAGACAAAAAATAACCTGATCCAATTAACTAATGATGGCTATTATAAGTTTTTAGGACTTGCCATTAATTGAAAGTTTTTTAAAAGCGACAACCCTTAACGATTTTGCTGGGCGATAAAAGCAAGCGAGTGTTGATTGAATAAGTCAGGGCGTTCTACGTTACAAACATGGCCGCAATGGTGAATAGTTTGCAGTACGCTGTTTTTATGACGCTTAACCATTTCTTTAACAGGGCCAAGGAACATATGATCTTCTTTGCCCATAATGTACAGAATGGGTATATCGATATCTTTTTCTTTGAAATACTGCATTAAAGGGTTTACGTCCATGGCTAATTTAAACCACTTTATAAACTCTTTTTGGCACAAGCGTTTTGCTTCACGAACAAACAAAAGTCGAGATTCTTTATGGCGCTTTTTCGGCATCATAATAAAAGCAAATAAGCGATACAGCCACATATAAGGCAGGAAGTGTTTAAAAGTATTACCTAAATAAACCAATGTATTACTGCGAGTATTAAAACGAGTAACCGCTCCACCTAGCACCATGCTAGAAACATATTGCGGCGCAATTTCAGCAATATTTCGAATAATAATTGTGCCCAATGAAATGCCAACAAAGTGTGCGCTGGTGATATTGTTATGATCTAACACATCGATAATGTCTTTAGAGACATTATTAAACGAATAATTATTATCAACAAAGTTTTGTACTAAGTTATTCGATTTACCGTGACCACGAAGATCAAGCAACAATACATTATATTCTTTTTTATAAGCCTTAAGCTGACGAAACCAAATTGCCGAACTACCACCTGCTCCATGGACAAATACAACCCATATTTTACTGGTTTCGTGCACAAAAATAGTATGGAAAAGAATGTCTTTGCTCATTGCAGTTAGTGGCCTATTTACTTCGTTTGGCGTATTCAATTGTAGGAAGTATAACGGAGTTTAGAAAAAATCTCTTATGAAGTTCTGATCAATGCCTTCTACTTAACAGCTTTTGGGAGCAAATTTTGATTTTAAATGAAAACCAATAAAAATGACCTTCCCCTGTTTTTACGTTATGAAAACCGCCTATCTTGGCTTTGCTGCTCGCGTGTCGCTATAGCGTGTTGGGTTTCGCTGCGCTCTAACCAACCTACTCTAAAATTATAATGTGGTGTTGTCATTTAAGGCTTTTGCTCACTTTTACACCGCTGTTTAGTATTCATGACACTTACCCTGCAATTGAGCCTAATTAATTAGCCTGCAAGCCCCCTCAAAACATGAAATTTTAAGCTAAAAACTATACCCTTCGGCGCAGTTATTATTTAAATAATGGATGAGCACACACACATGACAACATCTCAAGATGCAACACTTTCAAATGCATCGCCAAACACACACACAAGCACAAGTTCAGACTCAAAAACTAAATGGAACCTGCACGATACGCAGTGGACATTAAGTTTATTTGGTACCGCCGTTGGTGCGGGTATTTTATTTTTGCCTATTAACATTGGGATTGGCGGTTTTTGGCCATTAATTATTATGGCGTGCTTAGCGTTCCCAATGACCTTTTTTGCGCACCGTGGATTAGCGCGTTTTGTACTTTCATCAAAAAATAAAGATGCCGACTTTACCGATGTAGTTGAAGAGCACTTTGGTGTGACTGCGGGCCGGTTAATTTCCTTATTGTACTTTTTATCTATATTCCCAATTTTGCTTATTTACGGTGTGGGTTTAACCAATACTGTTGATAGTTTTATGGTTAATCAAATGGGGATGGAATCACCATCTCGCGTGCTACTTTCGGGCGTATTAGTTGCAGGTATGATTAGCTTAATGATGGGCGGAGAGCGCTTAATGCTACGTGCCTTTGCTATTTTAGTGTATCCGCTTGTGGGCATATTGTTCTTTTTATCACTTTATTTAATCCCTAGCTGGCAGATGCCAGATATGACTGTGCCTGAAATGGGCAGCTTTGGTAAAACTTTGTGGTTATCGATTCCTATTATTGTGTTTTCGTTTAGCCACGCAGCGGCTATCTCAAGCTTTGTAAATGTGCAACGCGGTCATTACGGCGAACAAGCTACACACAAGTCTGAGGCGATTTTAAAGCGCACTAGCTTGCTACTTATTACCTTTGTACTGTTATTTGTATTCTCTTGCGTGCTGTCGCTTACAGGCGAACAAATGGCGGCGGCTAAAGCAGCTAACGTGTCGGTTTTATCCTACCTTGCCAATATTACTGATAACTCGTTTATTGCCACACTAGGGCCGCTTGTTGCCTTTATTGCTATTACATCGTCGTTTTTGGGGCACTTCTTAGGTGCACGCGAAAGCTTTACAGGTTTAGTAACTAAACAAACAGGCTTAAGCGCTGGCGTTACCGATAAAATTGGTGTGTTAATCATGTTTTTAGCTATTTGGTTTTGTGCAGTTAAAAACCCAAGTATTTTAGACATGATGGATCAGTTGTCAGGCCCTATCATTGCGATGATTTTATTCATCATGCCAATGATTGCAGTTTATAAAGTACCTGCACTTCATAAATACCGAAATCGCTTTAGCACGCTATTTATATTAGCGATTGGCTCACTTGCTGTATTTGCACTTTTATACAGTATGCTTAAGTAATAAAACTGTTTATACAAAAGCCCGGCTACTTTTTAGCTGGGCTTTTTTGTGTGCTGTTTATCTCAAATTGTTTTTTTATAGTCGCTCTTCAGGCATGTTATAAATTAACTAGCCTAAAAATAAAACAATTATGCACTTTACTAAACAACTCCTACTTTATGTAAGCTTGCTAACTACGCTTGTTTTAAGCCTCTTTGTTAAAGCTGATGACGCTCCCGCTATTTTATCGATGAAAGAGCGCGCTGCTTTTATAGATAAAATAACTGAGCTTAGAGTTAATACCTTAATGCCCTCATTAATGAAGCAGCACAACACTGATATGTGGCTACTTATAAGTCGTGAATATAACGAAGATCCAATATTAAAAACAATGCTGCCTGCAACATGGCTTTCAGCCAGACGTACCACTATTTTACTATTTGCACTTAATAAACAAGGTGGTGTTGATGCTTACGCTATTGCGCCTTATAAAATAGGTAACGTATTTAAAAAAGGGTGGGATAAACAAACACAACCAAGCCAGTGGGAAGCACTCAATACACTTATTGAGCAATACAAACCTCGCAACATTGCGCTTAATACTTCTACCGACTGGGCACATGCCGATGGCCTTGTGCTAGGCGATTACAAAACCTTAATGGCTAACTTGCCCGCCACTTATCACAATAAAATAATTTCTGCAGAGCCGCTTGCTGTTGCGTGGTTAGAGCAACGCATTCCTGAAGAAGTTAAAATGTATAAACATATTGTCGCTATTGCCCATCATATTATTGCAGAGGGGTTTTCGGGTAAAACAATTACAGTTGGTGAAACAACTAGCGATGACTTGGTATGGTGGTTTAGAGAGCGCGTAAAAGAGCTAAAACTACAAACATGGTTTCATCCAAGTATTGCTATTCAGCGCGCCGATGCGAAGTCGTTCGATCATGAAGAAAGCTTTACCAATGGCTACGATGATAACGTTATACAAGCCGGTGACTTGCTTCATGTAGATTTTGGGATTACTTATTTACGCTTAAATACCGACACGCAGCAGCATGCGTATGTGCTCAAAGAAAACGAAACGAGTGCGCCTAGTTACTTAGTTGAAGCACTAAAAAGCGGTAATAAACTACAAGACATATTTACCAATCAATTTGCGGTAGGTAAAACCGGTAATGAGGTTTTAGCTGCAGCACGAAAAGCCGCTATTGATCAGGGATTAAAACCCACTATTTATACTCATCCTCTTGGCTATCATGGCCACGCTGCTGGCACTACATTAGGTATGTGGGATTCTCAGCAAGGTGTACCGGGAGATGGTGACTATCCGCTACATTTAAATACAGCTTACTCAATTGAGCTTAACAATGCTGTGTTTATAAAACAGTGGAATAAAGAAATAAGAATAATGCTAGAGGAAGATGCTATTTTTGATAAAAGCGGTGTCTGGTATTTAAATGGCCGACAAACACAGCTATTGCTTGTAAAATAAAGCATAAAAAAATGGCGCTCATTGAGCGCCATTTTTAATTTAATTCGTTGCTATTATTCTGTATCTGGCAGGTTACGGCCATAGAATATTTCTTGCATTTCACGGGTCAGCTTTGAGCGAATTTCGTCTTCTTCGCCCTCAGATAAATCTGCCGTAGAAAGGCCGAATAAATACGTGTTTAGATCGGTTTCTTTTAACATCATTTTGGTATGGAACAGGTTTTCTTGATACACGTTCACGTCCATCATTTGGTACGCTTCTTTTGTATCTTCTGTCATGAAGTTTTGAATCGAGCTAATAGCATGATCAATGTAGTGCTTAACACCGTTTATGTCGCGGGTAAAACCACGAACGCGGTAGTCAATTGTTACTACGTCTGATTCAAGGCTATGAATTAAGAAGTTTAACGCTTTAAGTGGCGAAATAATGCCACAAGTAGACACTTCAATATCAGCACGGAATGTACAAATACCATCATCAGGGTGAGCTTCTGGGTATGTGTGTACACAAATGTGGCTTTTATCTAGGTGCGCAACAACTGAATCAGGTAATGGGCCTGGTGCTTCGTCAGCATCGTAATTTTGCTGCTCTTCTACTGGTTCTTCTGAAACCAAAATAGTTACACTTGCGCCTTGCGGTTCATAATCTTGGCGCGCTACATTTAAAATGTTAGCACCAATAATATCAACAACTTCACCTAAAATGTCGGTTAGTCTATCTGCACTGTACTGCTCATCGATATATTCAATATATTCTTTACGTTGTTGCTCGGTCTTTGCGTAACAAATATCATAAATACTAAAGCTTAAACTTTTGGTTAAATTGTTAAAACCATGAAGTTTAAGTTTATCGAAGGGTTTGTTCATAATAAACCAACCTATAAATTAGTGGGTTCTGCACCTGCAGAATGAAAAGTTCGCGGATTTTATACGAATTTTCCTCGAGGAAAAAGCGTTATTTTGCTTGTTCTTGCACAACTTCGTGGCTATGCGTAATTTCTACTGTTTTATCAAGCATTAATGCAACCGAGCAATACTTTTCAGCAGAGAGTGAAACGGCGCGTGCAAGGTGCTTTTCAGACACATTATTGCCTTTAACAACAAAGTGTAAGTTGATTTTGGTAAACACGCGAGGGGCTGTTTCGGCGCGCTCTGCACTTAGTTGTACTTGTACATCTGAAAAATCTTGTTTGGCTTTTTTTAAAATACTAACCACATCAACTGATGAACAACAGCCAACTGACATTAAAACCATTTCCATTGGGCTTGGTGCTGCACTATCGCTGCCGCCATCAAACACAACATTGTGGTTAGAATTAGAACGACCAATAAACGTATCGCCTTCAACCCATTTTACATTTGCTTGCATTGTTATATCTCAAAAAATATTTTCTTGATTGTAAGCAAGTTAGCCGTAGTTGCAAATGAAAATGCAACGCAGGGCTATAAAATGACTAAGATTATTGCGTTAAAGCACTATCAAAGAGGTTTTTTACTAAACCTGCAAATTCGTCTATAAAGGCATGCTGTTCAACCGTGACAGGCTGTGAGGTGATGCTGCTGAGGACTTCTTCTAAATCGTAAACTATGCCATCAACTTCACGTACAATTTGACTACGCTGCTCTGTGTTGAGGTTTGTGTGCTGCTCGCAAATAAGCATCACATTTTGTGCAATAACGTCTTCGATTAATTCCATTACTGTTGGGGCACCTGGTTTTATTTCGCCTGGCTTCTCAAACAATGCTAAATTTTGAGTTAGATACATGATCAAATCATCGTACCCTTGCCTATCTAAAACCATTTTTGTACCACCTTTGTATAATTAATTATTTTTGATTTAAGCAGAAAGCGCTGTTGATTGCTAGCTTTGCGCGTTAGCAATACAAAAAAAGCAGCCGAAGCTGCTTTTATAATAATTAAGTAGTATTACTACTTAATCTATTTTTAAGCCTGGGCTAAGTGTTGCTGGCATCGCTACTTTTTCAAGCTCTACCGAAGCAACTGGGTATGCACAGTAATCAGCTGCATAATACGCGCTTGCTCTGTGGTTGCCCGATGCACCAATACCACCAAACGGTGCTGCGCTAGATGCGCCAGTAATTGGGCGATTCCAGTTAACAATACCTGCACGAATACGACGTAAGAAGTGGTCGTAATCTGCTGCACTATCACTTAATAAACCAGCCGATAAACCAAAGGTTGTATCGTTTGCTTTATCAATGGCTTGGTCAAAGTCGTCAAAGCGGAATACTTTTAAAAGTGGTCCAAAATGCTCTTCATCTGGGAAGTCACTAATATTTGTACACTCAATAATACCTGGTGTTACAAAGCCGGTATTGGCTGTGTGCTCAAGTTCTACTAATACTTGAGCGCCAAGCTCAACAAGCTCGTTTTGCGCTTTAACCATGCCTGCTGCTGCAGCTGATGAGATCATAGAACCCATAAATGGCTGGTCTGCATCGTCATAGTTACCTACTTTAATCGCTTTAGTTGCTGTGATTAAACGCTCCAGTATCACATCGCCTTTGCTACCAGTTGGTAAAAATAGTTTACGTGCACACGTACAACGCTGGCCACTTGAGATAAACGCTGATTGAATAATATCGTGAACAACCGCTTTAGTGTCTTCAACGTCGGTAATAATAAGTGGGTTGTTGCCACCCATTTCTAACGCTAAAATTTTACCCGGTTGACCCGCAAACTGTTCATGTAAAATATGACCAGTGCGCGAAGAACCCGTAAAGAACAAGCCATCAATACCTTTGTGAGCAGCAAGGGCTTTACCCGTTTCTACTTCACCTTGTACAAGGTTAATTACACCTGCTGGTAAACCTGCTTTTTCCCACAGCTTAAGCGTAAGCTCAGCAACTTTAGGAGTAAGTTCAGACGGTTTAAACACAACTGTGTTACCCGCTAAAAGCGCTGGAACAATATGCCCATTAGGTAAGTGACCCGGAAAGTTATACGGACCAAATACAGCTACAACACCATGTGGCTTATGGCGAATCATCGCACGGCCAAGTGGCATTGCGTTTTCTACGTCGCCAGTGCGCTCTAAAAATGCTTTTTCAGAAATGGCAATTTTACCAACCATAGCACCCGCTTCTGTGCGAGTTTCCCACAGTGGCTTACCTGTTTCTTGTGCGATAGTAATAGCGAGCTCTTCGCTGTTTTCTTTTAATTGCGCTGCGAATGCTTTAATTATTTCTAAACGCTCAGTAAAGCTTTTATCAGCCCATGCATAAAACGCTTCGCGCGCTGCATTTACTGCGGTGTCTACTTGCGCCGCAGTTGCCGATGAAGCCTGCCAAATAACGTCGTTATTTGCAGGGTTTACTGAATTAAATTCTGTGCCTTGGCCTTGTGACCATTGACCATTTATAAATTGTGCAGGATGAGTCATATACTTTCTCCTAAATTAAACTGGGGTTGCGCTAACAATATCGCCAGCTTGCAAATGCAGTGCATCTGCTATTTCTTGCGATAAAATAAGGCTTTTAGCTCGATCGTCAAACGACATTGGCGCAACAGTCGCTCTAAAGTCATTAAGCTTTTCGTTAGCTAGTAACACCATGGTGTCGCCAGTCATTTGGCCTATTTCAACTTTAAAGTTATGCGCATTACGAATAGTCGCAATGTTATCTACTTTGGCTTCAACAGTTGGGCCCGCGTCAAAAATATCTACGTAGCCATTAAACGTAAAGCCTTCGCTTTTTAATAATTCAATTGCTGGGCGTGTATTGTCGTGCACCTTACCTATTACAGCTTGCGCATCTTTACTTAGCAAATTTACGTAAATTGGATATTTAGGCATTAGTTCAGCAATGAAAACCTTTTGGCCAATACCTGTTAGGTAATCGGCTGTTGGAAAATCCATTGAGAAAAAATGCTCTTCTAGCCACTGCCAAAAAGGGCTACTGCCGTTTTCGTCAGACACACCGCGCATTTCTGCTATTACCGTTTGTGCAAAACGCTCTTGATGCTGTTTTATAAACATAAAGCGCGCTTTTGAAAGTAGTTTACCGTTACAATTTTTACGATAACCATCTTTTAAAAACAATGTGCAAAGCTCTGTAGCACCTGTGTAGTCGTTACATAGCGTTAGAATATCAACCGCTTTGTATACGTCTAATGTGCGCGAAGAGTGAATCACTTTACTTAAGTGATAATGATAAAATGCATCATCAAGCCCTACCGCCGCTTCAATTGCAGACGTTCCTACAACTTCACCGGTTTCGCTATCTTCAAGAACAAACAGGTAGCCTTCGTCACCAGGTTGTGACGTTTGTTTAGCAAAAGAGCTTACTGAATGGTCGATCTTTTTTTGCAATAGTTCTTCGTTTAATGGCAAAGACGTAAAACCATGCCCTGATTCGTGGGCAATTTTCAGTAATGCTGAATAATCATTTTGCTGGATTGGGCGAAGGATCATCATGAGTCCGCTTGCTCCCTTATAAATAACGGTAAATAGGAATTGCAGGGCAAGCAGTGCTTGCCCTTAATTGGTTGGCTTAAGTCGCTTATGCGTTTACTACGCTTGCTACTGCTTTTTCAAAGCGTGCCATACCTTCGCGAATGTCCGCTTCAGGAATTACTAAAGATGGAGTGAAACGTATTACGTCTGCACCAGCAACTAATGACATAAGGCCTTGCTCAGTCCCTGCCACTAAAAACTCTTTTGCACGACCTTTATATTGCTCGTTCACTACTGCACCAATTAATAAACCTTGGCCACGGATTTCGCTAAATACGTTGTATTTTTCGTTAACCGCAGTAAGTAGTTCATTAAATAATGCTGCTTTAGCTTTTACGCCAGCAAGTACTTCTGGGGTATTTACTGTATCAAATGCAGCTTCTGCAACAGCACACGCAAGCGGGTTGCCGCCATAAGTAGAACCATGAGTACCTACTTTAAGATGCTGTGCAATTTCAGTTGTTGTGATCATAGCGCCAATAGGGAAACCGCCGCCAAGTGCTTTAGCTGAAGTTAAAATATCAGGTACTATGTTTAAGCCTTGGTATGCGTATAAATCGCCAGTACGGCCAACACCTGTTTGAACTTCATCAAAAATAAGCAGTGCGTTATGTTTAGTACATAAATCGCGAACGCCTTGAGCAAACTCGTCAGTTGGCGAAACAATACCGCCTTCACCTTGTAGAGGTTCCATCATTACGGCACATGTTTTGTCGCTAATAAGCGCTTCAAAAGCAGCTAGGTCATTGTAATCACAATGCACAATGTCGCCAGGCTTAGGACCAAAACCATCTGAATATGCAGCTTGGCCGCCAACAGTTACGGTAAAGAATGTACGACCGTGGAAACCTTTGTTGAACGCGATGATTTGTGATTTTTCTGCGCCAAACTTATCAAGTGCAAAACGACGCGCTAATTTAAGCGCTGCTTCGTTTGCTTCTGCGCCAGAGTTGGCAAAGTAAACTTTTTCAGCAAATGTCGCATCAACCATTTTTTTAGCTAGGCGAAGTGCCGGCTCATTGGTCATTACATTTGATAGATGCCAGATTTTTTCGCCTTGCTCTTTTAATGCGCCTACTAATGCAGGGTGGCAATGGCCAAGACAGTTAACTGCAATACCACCAGCAAAGTCGATAAACTCTCGACCTTCTTGATCCCATACGCGAGAACCTTCGCCTCGAACAGGAATTACGCTTGAAGGTGCGTAGTTAGGAACCATTACGTGATCAAATAATTCGCGATTGACTGTCATTTTATTTCCTCTTAATTGTGAGCAACACAAAACATCAAAATAGGTGTTTGGTTAATATTTGTAACCAACTTTATAGGCAAGATCAGTAACCTGATAATTGCGCAAAATTGCTTTGTGGTTCAATTTTCAGACGCACATTATTTCAGAATTACTTATATCTGTCTCGTTAAAAACTTTCATGTATCCCTTGAAAATAAAGGGCTAAAGATATTATTTCATAGATAGTGAATAACTATTTGCATAACTATTTATGCTTATTTTTAGGCAACTAACCGCATGAGCACCGAGGCGCGGACGCTTTAATCGGCAAATATGCAATATAACAATAGAGTGAGAATGAATGGTTAGTCGCAAAAAAATTAACAAAAAATTCAGATTTTTAGTCAATTTGAATAGCTAAATTGGTAAAATTACTCGATTGGAGGGTTTTTAGTTCCGTTTTAGTGAACTTAAAGTACGAAAACCAGCTTAGAGTTTCGTCAGGTTCAATAAGTTGATGCTCTTTTAAATTAAGATATTGAGAGTAGCAACGTGCCTTTAGCATTACTTGTGTTAACGGCAGTAATGTATCGCCCTTATCTACCCCATTTACTAGCTGCTGCATTACACCTTTAAATGGTAAATATTTAAAAGCCATTTTGTCTATTACCTTGGCGCTTACCTCTATCGACTTATTGCTAAGTAGAGTGGTTAAAAATAGCGGGTCAGGCTGTAGCTCTAATAATGCGGTGTGTAAATCTTTTTGGTTTTCATTTCGGGCTAACTGCACTTTACGTTGCCATACTTTCTCAAACGTTTTTAAGTACAAACGCACCAATGCAATTCGCCCTACATCTAAAAGCATACCAAGGGTAAATGCATGAACGTCGTTCACATTATTAATTTGTGCAATTTTTTGCGCAGCAATCGCGTTTGCCATCGCGCTGTCGCGTAGCCGGCGTTTTAATAATGAAAATGGCTCGGTGCTATGTGGCATCCAATGACGCGTAGCAAATGTAGGTATAACTAGCTGTAAGTTATCAAGACCAATATAGCGAAGAGCAAGCGATGGTTTATCTACTTTTACAGACGTGTTTTTACTACGTTGATTACGATAGTAGGGTAAGTTAACGAGCGTGACTAACTCCCTACCCAACCAGCCTATATCATTTACCAATGGCTCTAAGCGCCCTACCGATGCCGACTTTACAGCTAATATATCGAGTATATTGGCAATGCCATCTTCAATGCCTATGGTGCTATGAATTACGCCATCTATATCTTCGAGCTGCTTATATATAGCTGTTTCAATTGTTTTGTGTAGTTGCTCACTCGCTTGAGCGCGATACTTATGATGTGCAGTACTGCTTTGCTGGCGTTTATTCTGTGCGGCCACTTCAACCTGAAGCAAAGTACGTTGCTTCATCGGTTCGCCGTAATCTATATCTAATGTATGAATGAAACCAATTTGCTGATGCGCAAAGCTGTGCCCAAGCAATAAGTCATGAGCCCGTTGGCTTAATATTTTGGCAGTACGCTGTTGCGCTTCAAGTTCAGTCATGACATCCATTAATAAAGTATTAAATGCTCTGTGTATTATAACATTAGAAGCGAGTTAAAAAGTTATCAAGCAGTTCTAAGCCTTGATCAGTTAGAATAGCTTCGGGGTGAAACTGCACACCTTCGATTGCTAATTCTTTATGAAGCAATCCCATAATTTCGTCAAACTCGCCTTGCTCAGTTTGAGTCCATGCTGTTACTTCAAGATCTTTAGGTAGAGTTTGCTCTTTAACCACTAAAGAATGGTAACGACACACTGTTAACGGGTTAGCTAAACCTTTAAACACACCTTTATTAGTGTGAACTATGGGTGATGTTTTACCATGCATAACTTTTTTAGCACGAATTACATCTCCCCCTAAAGCTTGCGCGATAGTTTGATGCCCCAAGCAAATCCCTAGAATAGGATATTGTCCTTTTAGTTGCTCAACAACATTTAATGAAATACCCGCTTCGTTAGGCGTGCATGGTCCCGGCGATAACACGATGTGCTGCGGGTTTAACTGTTTTATTTGTGCAATGCTTAGCTCGTCATTACGTTTTACTAAAACGTCTTGATCTAAACGCTGAAAATATTGCACTAAGTTGTAAGTAAACGAATCGTAGTTATCGATCATTAACAGCATTACACAACAAACCTTATAAATTATTGACCACTTACTTCACACAAATGGTACTAAGCGCTGCATTCTACCACTATTAATTAGCCAACATAAATTAGCAAAAAGCGTTAAAAATTAACTGTTTTTGCTAAAAGCTCTTTAAAGTCTTTAGTGGGTACTGGTTAAGAGATTTATTAACGTATTAAATCATGGTGATATTTAAATTTATTTTCTCTAGCCAGAGATTCCTTGCCCCTTGAGCAATAATATCGAGCTATAAGCTTTTCGCGAGTAGTTAACACACCTATTTAGGCTGTATACCCCAACAATAAATTATTGACCCTAAAGTACGTGCGTTTATTGATCGCTCTATTAAATACTTTAGTGAAATGCCTTACTGAGCAAAATAAACAGATTGTTTGAGCTGCATCAAATTAGTGGCTCAATGGTTGAATTATATCTATATAAGCCCCAGTGTATTATATGAAAGGCAGTAATTCACTCATACAACTCACTTACTTGTGAGCTCATTTATATCCTATTAAGGAGCGAATATGTTAGGCGAAGACCACTCATTAACAAATGACTTTCCAGAGTACTTAAGGACAATTGCCGAGTTAAATGAAAGCGATACTGAATTTGCAAAGAAAGCAGATAAGTACGACAAGCTAGATAAAGAAATTAGAGTGTTAGAGCTCAAAGATGCGCCCATAAGCGATGAGCAAATGCATCAGCTAAAACATGAACGTACAGAATTAAAAGATTGGCTATACGAGCGCTTGCAGCAAGAGCAGTAATGCAGCTAAAAAAGAGCTCACTGACAAGTGAGCTCTTTAGATCAACCATAAGGATTTTTTCTAAAACTTTACAAAGCCACCCACAGATTTCATAAATACAGTACTTGGGTTAATAACATCTTTGCGTTTCTGGCAAGTGCTATCGGTAGCACCGGTAAGTAAAACTGTTTTATTTATGTTGCTCTCTCCTAACTTTGTTCTCGCTATATTAGCAGCCCCCCTACCGCTGAAAATTAGGTCAATAATCGAAACAGTTTATCTAATCAATTGATAAAGCTAAGCCTATGTTAGTTAAAATAAAAGTATGCTATTTAAAGGCAGGCGAGTGTTTAATCTGAATGTTTTTTATGCTTTTATTTGAATTATCCAGCAATCATAACTATTGTTTTTAAATCACCTTAATAGTAGTATTTATCATATAAATACACTTTTCGAGAATAAACATGAAAGTTTTAGTCACTGGCGGCATGGGTTACATAGGTAGCCACACATGTATTGCATTGCATGAAGCAGGTATTACACCTGTTATTTATGATAACTTGTCTAATGCTAGTTCGCGGGTACTTGACCAACTCGAAAAGATTACTGGCACTCGGTTTGAGTTTATATTGGGTGACATTCAAGACGAGCAACAATTTAAGCTCGCTCTAAAACACACTAAAGCCGAGGCTGTTTTTCACTTTGCAGCACTAAAAGCCGTTGGCGAATCAACTGAGCAGCCACTTCGTTATTATCAAAATAATGTGTCGGGCACATTAAGTATGTTACAAAGCATGCAAGAGGCAGACGTTAACCACATTATATTTAGCTCATCGGCTACTGTGTACGGCGAACCCGACTACCTCCCTATTGACGAAAAGCACCCTATACGCGCAACTAACCCTTATGGTTGGACTAAAGTCATGGTTGAACAAGCCATGCAAGACGTATGTAATGCCAACAGTAAATTTATGGGCATTGCGCTGCGTTACTTCAATCCTGTAGGTGCACACCCAAGTGGTTTATTAGGTGAGAGTCCTAATGGCATTCCTAACAACTTAATGCCATTTATTGCTCAAACAGCGGTAGGTAAACGCGACGTGGTTAATATTTTTGGTGACGACTATGACACCGAAGATGGCACAGGCGTACGCGACTATATTCACGTTTTAGATTTAGCTAAAGGCCACGTTGCCGCTTTTATGCAGCATAAAACAGATACCGCCTTTCATGCTTATAACCTAGGCACCGGGCAAGGCTATTCAGTGCTCGATATGATCAAAGCATTTAGCGCATCAGCCAATAAAGATATTCCTTATAAAAGTGCACCGCGCCGAGCAGGCGATATTGCCTGTAATTACGCCGATGCTACAAAAGCGCAAAACACACTTAACTGGCACGCAGAACTAACACTTAGCGACATGACCAACGATACATGGCGCTGGCAAACTAATTACCCTAGTGGGTTGGAGAGTTAACATGGCTTTATTAGAAAGTACTCACAGACGTAAAAACCCGCTAACGGGTCGTTGGGTATTAGTTTCACCACATCGTAATAACCGCCCATGGTTAGGCGCAACAGAAGCCGTTAACGAAAACGTATTACCAAAACACGATGAAAGCTGCCCTCTTTGCCCAAGTAATACCCGTGCAAATGGCGACAGTAACCCAGATTATAAATACACACACGTATTTAGAAATGACTTTGGTGCACTCACACCTAATGCCAGCGAGCAATTACAAAGCTTAGAATCAGACAGCGATTTATTTATTGCCGACGAAGCCAGTGGCGAATGCCGCGTAATTTGTTTTTCGCCAGAGCATAATAAAACACTACCAGAGCTTAGCCAAAACGCATTGCACGAAGTAGTAAAAACCTGGAAACAAAATTACACAGAGCTTGCACAGCAGTACGAATGCGTACAAGTTTTTGAAAATAAAGGCGAGATCATGGGTTGTTCGCAACCTCATCCTCACGGCCAAGTATGGGCTCACTCGCATTTATCAACCGAAATAGAAGCCGAAGATAACCAGCAGCTTAACTATTATAAAAAGCATGGCACAGCCATGCTTGCCGATTACGCGCAAAAAGAGCAAGCAGATCAAACACGTGTTGTATTTGAAAACGAACATTGGCTTGTTGTTGTGCCATTTTGGGCAGCGTGGCCGTTTGAAACAATGCTAGTAACTAAAGATAACATTCAAAACTTTAGCCAGCTAAACGATGCGCAAACCGACTCTTTGGCTCAGGCACTTAAAGTATTAACCACTAAGTACGACAACGTATTTAATTGCAGCTTTCCCTACTCAATGGGTTGGCACAATGCACCGGCTAATAGAGGCTCTGATGAGCAACATTGGCGTTTGCATGCCCATTTTTATCCGCCGCTACTTCGCTCTGCTACTGTTAAAAAACACATGGTAGGCTACGAAATGCTAGGCGAAAGCCAACGCGATTTAAGCGCAGAAACTGCTGCTTCTATTTTAAAAGCAGCCAGTACAACACACTATAAAAATACAGCAGGACACACAGATGAAGCTTAACGAATTCCAACAACAATTTTTGTCACTGTATGGCGCGCCTGCTCAAGGTATTGCAGCAGCACCGGGCCGTGTAAACCTTATTGGCGAATTTACCGACTACAACGACGGTTTTGTTTTACCGTGTTCGTTAGAATTTCGTACCCAAGTAATGTTTAAAGAGCGCGACGACAATATTATCACTGTGCATTCTTTAAATTACCCAGGCGAAAAAGACAGCTTTAGTGTTGATGAAGAAATCACTGAAGGCCAATCGCAATGGGGTAACTACATTCGTGCTGTTACTTACGTTCTTAAAAGAGCGGGTTACACTCTGCGTGGTGCCGACCTACTAATTGACAGTAACTTACCGCAAGGTAGTGGCTTGTCGTCATCGGCCGCACTAGAAGTTGCTGTAGGCGGTATGTTTAACCATATTGCACAGCTTGGTTTACCGCCAGAGCAAATTGCGCTATTTGGCCAAGAAGCCGAAAACGACTTTATGCATTGCCAATGCGGCATTATGGATCAGCTTATTTCAGCCAAAGGCGAAAACGGTCATGCGCTATTAATTGATTGTGAAAACCTAGCAACTAAATCAGTTAAAGTTCCTGATGATTTAAATATTGTTATTGTTAACTCTAACTACCCGCGTAAATTAGTTGATAGCGAATACAACCAGCGCCGTATTGACTGCGAACAAGCTGCTGTAAAAATGGGTGTAGAAACACTTCGCCAAGCAACCATGACTGCCCTGCAAGCAGTAAAAGCGACATTAAGCGAAAACGAATATAAACGTGCACACCACGTAATTAGCGAAAACGACCGCGTAATTGCAGCAACAACTGCACTACAAAATAACGATATGGATGCACTTCGCACCCTAATGGCTGCATCGCATCAATCACTTAAACACGACTTTGAAGTAACCGTACCTGCAACCGATGGCCTAGTAGAGATTTGTAAAGAAGCCATGGGCGATCGCGGCGCAGTACGTATGACGGGTGGTGGCTTTGGTGGTGCTATTGTATGTTTATGTCGTGATGCGGAAGTACCTCTTATTAAAGCAGCGGTTGAGCAGCACTACTTTGAACGCTTTAACTTAAATGCTGATATTTATGTATGTTCAGCGGGCTCAGGATTACAAATTACGTCTTTTTAAATAAAACTAAGGAATAAGCATGGCAAAGGTTAATTGGGGAATTATTGGGTGTGGCAATATAGCTCACACCTTTGCTAAAAGCATTGCGCATTGTAGTGATGCACAGCTTATTGGCGCGGCATCAACGAGTATGCAGCGCGCTAAAGAATTTGCCACACCATACAATATCCAAGGCTATGAGAGCTATCAAGCTCTTATGCAGTGCCCAAATATAGATGCCATATATATTGCAAATACGCACGATCAACACTTTAAAACGATAGCCCAATGCTTAAAACACAATAAGCACGTGCTAAGCGAAAAACCAATTACCGTTAATGCTAAGCAGTTGCAAAGCCTCACTAAGCTTGCCAAGCAACAAAACTGCTTTTTAATGGAAGGCGTTTGGATGCGGTTTTTACCAGCTATAGTAAAATTACAACAGCTCCTAAGTGAAGGTGTTATTGGTAATGTGCACAGTGTTAATGCCAACTTTAGTTTACCTGGCAGCTTTGCAGACACTCACCGATTAATGAACCCTGTAACAGCGGGTGGCGCCCTGCTCGATTTAGGTATTTACCCTATTTCGATTGCTGATGTGGTATTTAATAAAGCCCCTGAACACATCAAATCCTTTGTACATAAAAGCACAACCGGTATTGATGAGCGAAGCACTGCTTTAGTTGATTACGGTAACGGGCAATTTGCATCTCTTGCCAGCGCATTACAACAAAGTGGCCCCACAGAAGCATGTATTAATGGTGAGCTTGGCTATATTCGAATACCTCAATTTGTAGGCGCGCAATCTATAGAGCTACATATAAGTGACCAAGACCCTAAATACTTTGAATACAACTTTAGCGACGATGAAAACTTTAAGTTTGAAATTGCACATGTCACGCAGTGTATATTACAAAAACAAACCCAAAGCAGCGTGTTGCCACTAAGTACTAGCTTACGAGTTATGAATATAATGGATACCTTGCGAGCACAATGGCAGCTGCAATATAGCAATGCCGTCGAGTCGGCTGAACTGACTAATTAAAAAATAAAAATACAACAAGGACACACAATGACACACACACTCAAGGCGCTTTCAAAAGCCATATTACTTGCTACGTGCAGTTTATCTGTCAGTGTAGCTGTTGCTGAATCTAATAAACCAGAGCAGCTATATCCGCCAATCACTAGCGAAGTACTCCCAGAACTTGCAGCTAAAGGTAGCTACAATGTAGGTGTGCAAACACTTGATTTAGTTAACCCTGCGCAATTTGACCCCGCTACACAAGGTCAAAAAGATCGTCCTTTAAAAGTAGAGGTGTGGTATCCGGCTGCAAATACAGCAAAAGCGCTACTTACCAGCTACACAGATGAAACTCGCTCAGGTAAAGAGTTTACTTTGCAAGCCGATGCAATGCGTGATGTCGCCATTAATAATAAAGAGCACTACCCTGTCATTGTGCTTTCGCACGGTTATACCGGTTACCGTACAATTATGTACTACCTTGGCGAGCATTTAGCATCGCACGGTTACATTGTTGTTGCACTTGATCATACCGATTCGACCAATGCCGATGTTGATTTTAAAAACGCACCATTCTCTGGCTTTTTTAGTACGCTAATAAATCGTTCTCGCGATCAGCAGTTTGTTATTAATTACTTTAATGAGCAAAACAACTTTGCAAGCAAACAAGTAGATAACAAAAGCGCAGGCGTAATTGGTTACTCAATGGGTGGCTATGGCGCTGTAAATACGATAGGTGGCTGTTACGCTTTTAATGAGCAAACTACGGCTATGTTTACGGGTATGAAAGACCCTGCTCAAATTGAAAAAGTACAGCAATTACTAAACAGCTGCGCTGGTGGGCAATACCAAAACCCAAAAGTAGACCCACGTATAAAAGCGATGGTGGCCTTTGCACCATGGGGCGGACAGCACGCTATATTTGATGCCAAAGCAATGGAAAATATTAAAGTACCTTCGCTTTATGTAGCCGGTAACCTAGATGACATATCAGGCTATGAAGGCATTAAAAACCTTTATGAACAAACGGGCAGCGAAGATAAGTACATGCTTACTTACAAAAATGCACGCCATAATATTGCACCACACCCAGCCCCTGCTATTGCACAAAGCAGCAGTGAGCTAGATATAGGCCATTACTACGAGCCTTCGTGGTCTATGCGCACACTAAACGAAATCAACAAACACTTTGTACTTGCCATGATGGATTGCCACGTAAAAGGCATAGCCAGCGAGTGTAAATACTTAGATTTACCACAAAACGGCGACCAAGCTGTTGTTGATGGTAAGCCGCTGCCACAGTGGCGCGGATTTGATAATCGCTTTTCTACCGGTATGGATTGGCAACAAGCTAAACCTCACACCAAGTAATAATAAGCTTTAAGCGGCTGTTTTAATCAATAGCCGCGTACGCCCTTAAAATAATGCAAAAATAAAACCCCTTTTATATAAAAGAGTTACCAACAAATATTAGCGTGTTTATTTTTTAATCTGCTATTTTAAGAAAAAACCATTGCCATTAACTTCGGTTAAAGGCAATCTAGTCATATATAAGATAAGATAAATAACACAAATATCATGTCCAAATACATACTCTCAATTGATCAAGGAACCACAAGCTCTCGGGCCATCTTGTTTACAAAAGATGCAGACGTTTTTGGTACAGCACAACAAGAATTTTCGCAGCATTTTCCACAAAATGGTTGGGTAGAACACGACCCTAACGATATTTGGCAAACAGTGCTTAGTACTAGCCGCGAAGTCTTAACTAAAAACGATGTAAAGCCTGAAGAAATTATTGCCATTGGTATCACCAACCAGCGCGAAACCACGTTAGTGTGGAACAAAAAAACAGGCAAAACAATTTATAACGCTATTGTATGGCAAGACCGTCGCACAAGTGACTATTGCGAAAGCCTAACAACTGATGAGCTTTGCCAAACGATAAGCGAAAAAACAGGCTTATTGCTCGACCCTTATTTTTCGGCCACTAAAATTCGTTGGATTTTAGATAACGTTGAAGGCGCACGCGAACAAGCTCTTGCAGGTGAGCTCGCTTTTGGTACGGTTGACACCTACCTGCTTTGGCAGCTAACAGGCGGCAAAGAGCACCGCACCGATGCAACCAATGCATCGCGCACCATGTTATTTAATATACATACCCAGCAATGGGATCAAGAGCTTTTAGAGTTATTCGATATTCCAGAATCTATGCTTCCAGAAGTAATGGATTCAGCTGACGAGTTTGGCTCAACCAGTGCTGACATTTTTGGTGCGCCAATTCGTGTTTGTGGTATTGCAGGCGATCAGCAAGCTGCGCTTGTTGGTCACGCATGTTTTGAACAAGGCATGGCAAAAAGTACTTACGGCACAGGCTGTTTTTTAATGCTTAATACTGGCGAAAAAGCACTGACCTCAGAAAATCGCTTACTGACCACTGTTGCCTATAGATTAAACGGCAAACCAACTTACGCCATTGAAGGCAGCATATTTATGGCTGGCGCAACGATGCAGTGGATTGTTGAAGGCTTAAAGCTACTTAGCCATGCTGGCGAAAGTGAATCGATGGTTAAAGATGTACCGCTCGATCATGGTGTATTTTTAGTGCCTTCGTTTACGGGTTTAGGTGCTCCTTATTGGGACCCTAATGCACGTGGCGCTATTTTAGGTCTAACACGCGATTCAGGTATTAGCACTATTGTTGCGGCTGCTCTGCAATCAGTTGGTTACCAGACCAAAGATTTACAAAAAGCGATGGAGCGTGATGGTCTTCGCCCAAGTGTGCTTCGTGTAGATGGCGGTATGGTAAAAAATAACTGGGTTATGACCTTCTTATCAAATATTTTAGGCGCAACAGTTGAGCGCCCAACTGTGACCGAAACCACCTCTTTAGGCGTAGCATATTTAGCTGGCTTACAAACAGGTGTGTACGAGTCAACCGAGCAGTTATCTAAAATGTGGACATGCGACCGTCGTTTTGAGCCAACTATGAGCGCCGACGAACGTAACGATTTATATGCAAAATGGCAGCACTGCGTTGCTCAAGTATGTTTAACGAATAAAAACTGTCCGGAGTAAGTACTAAGTGGCTAAGCGAATACTTTAGCCACTTCGCCTTTTTAACTTAGCCAATAGCTAGATTTAAAAGGGATGCTTTACTGCTTTAAATTGAAAATGGATCAGCGTCAAAATTAACGAATAAAAAACTGGGTTTTCTATTGTCAAATGAAAACAGCAGCTTTATGATGCTTATGTCTTATTTATATTACAAATAAAAAGGTTAGCTCGGTGGAATTAGCAGATAACGAATATGACTTACTAGTCATCGGTGGCGGTGTAAACGGCACTGGAATAGCAGCTGATGCAGCAGGCAGAGGATTAAAAGTACTCTTGTGCGAACAATCAGACCTTGCCTGTGCAACATCTTCAAACAGTTCTAAGCTGATCCACGGTGGTCTGCGCTACCTTGAGCACTACGAATTTAGATTAGTAAAAGAAGCCTTAGCCGAGCGTGAAGTGCTACTTAAAAATGCACCTCACATTATGTGGCCACTTACTTTTAGATTGCCGCATCAAAAGCATCTACGCCCTGCATGGATGATTCGCATTGGTTTGTTTATGTATGACAACCTAGCAAAGCGCGAAACACTAGCGGGTTCTCGAAGCATCAAGTTTGGCGAAAATAGCGTACTAGAACCTTCTATTACCAAAGGTTTTGAATACTCAGATGGCTGGGTTGATGACTCTCGCTTAGTCGTTTTAAATGCCTTAGCAGCGCAGCAAAAAGGCGCCGTTATTACCACGCAAACTAAGTGTGTAAATGCCAAACGCGAGCAAGGTAAGTGGCAGGTAACGCTTGAGCAGCAAAAAAGTAAAGCTAAATACAGCATTTCTGCCAAAGGTATTGTTAACGCTGCGGGCCCTTGGGTTGCTAAATTATTTGATGAAGCGCTAGCAGAAAAGTCGCCACAAAATATTCGCCTTGTGAAAGGCAGCCACATTGTGGTGCCGCGCATTCACGATGAGAAGCAAGCTTACATTTTACAAAATAAAGATCAGCGTATTGTATTTGTTATTCCGTTTGAAGATGACTTCTCACTTGTTGGCACAACCGATGTAGAACACACAGGTGAAGCGCAAGACGTTAAAATTAGTGATGAAGAAATCGATTACTTAATTGATATTACTAACAGTTACTTTAAAAACCATATTAAACGCGAAGATATAGTACATACCTTCTCGGGTGTACGCCCATTACTTGATGACGAATCAGTTAATGCACAAGCCGTTACTCGCGATTATAAATTAGAGCTTTCGAGTGACGCCAAGCAAACACCACTATTGAGTGTGTTTGGTGGAAAAATTACTACTTATCGTAAACTCGCCGAAGCTGCAGTTAATAAGCTTGAAGAATTTTACCCACAAATGAGCGAAGCGTGGACTAAGCACAGCTCACTCCCTGGTGGCGATTTTAGCTCTGTAGAAGCTCTTAAATCAGAGCTAAAAGCGAAATATGAATGGCTACCTGAAATAACACTTAAACGCTTTGTGCGCACTTACGGTACTCGCGCTAAAATTATACTAGGTAGTGCAACTGGACTGAGTGATTTAGGCCAAGATTTTGGCCATGGTTTATTTGCAGCAGAAGTAAATTACTTGCTAAATGAAGAGTGGGCAGAAAACGCATACAATATTTTATGGCGTCGTAGTAAATTAGGACTACGTTTTAATGAGGCACAAGTTGCTACGCTTAATGATTATATTGAGCAAAGCAAAGCGGCTAAAATTGCTTAATAACCGCTAAAGTAATTGGCTGTTGTAGTCCTAAAAACTTCCCGTGCAACCCCTTTATAATTGATTATTATAGAGGGGTTTATTTTTTTGACTCTAAATTAAATAAATAATTAAAGCCACTTAGCGTGGCAGTTTTAATATCAAACTCAACACACTTAACACCAATTTGCTTAAGTGCTGTGGTAAAACACATATTAAGTTGTTTTGTACCAATCACCACAACTTGTGTATCACTCAATAATTGCCACTCGCTTGCATGGCGAGCTGCTCGTACATCGCTCCCTATTAATACGCCCGACAAATAGGCTTTTGCTTGTACTGGTGTTAGCTCCTTTGAAAGCTGGCGGGTACGCACACTAAAAATACCATGTGCCAAGTTACCGCTATCACTACCTAAAGTTAGCTCGCAGCCTTGCTCAAATGCTTTAAAGTCAAACTCACCTTCTGCGCAGTCGTTAGGAATTAAAACACTTTGATGACATAACAAATCATATAACTCGCCGGTCATGGCTGTTTTAAAGCAAATGATTTCGCCATTATTTATAAGCACCCATTTGGTATGTGTGCCAGGCAAACATAATAATATTTTACCTTGTTGATACTCTGGATTTTGTTTTAAAAACCCTAAAATTTGCAGCTCTTCGCCGCGCATTACATCAAATAAGCTATTTTGCAGCGTACACTTTGTGCCGGGTAACGCTTTAATAGTATGCCCATCGCAATCAAAACTAACCGCAGCATTAAGTAACCCCTCAGGATTAATTGGGCACTCTAAATAAGGCGTTTCGTGCCAGCCAATACTTGAGGTAATTTGCCCGGCAATATAAACGGGTAAACTACCATATTCTTGCTTCCACACCGCAATGGTGTCAATTAAGGTTTGCTCAAAATTTTGATTCGCCTTAACAACTCCTGGGCCATCACGCTGTGCTAGTAACTTAAGTGTTGATT
Organism: Pseudoalteromonas sp. TAE56; assembly: GCF_000497955.1. Taxonomy (NCBI): domain Bacteria; kingdom Pseudomonadati; phylum Pseudomonadota; class Gammaproteobacteria; order Alteromonadales; family Pseudoalteromonadaceae; genus Pseudoalteromonas; species Pseudoalteromonas sp. TAE56. The sequence goes on along the minus strand of NZ_AUTN01000138.1, from coordinate 99,764 downwards.
GCGCATGTACTTCGCACAAATAAGCACGTAAATGGCTCGTGCCCCAGTCAACAGCAATAAAAAGAGATGAATTAGCCAAGCTTTAAAGCCTCCCACCGTCGATTTTAATACTCTGCCCGGTGATCATACTGCTTTCATCGGCGGCTAAAAAGAGTGCCAAATTAGCAACATCTTCAGGTGTTACTAATTTTTTAAGCGCCATGGCTTCCATCCACTTAACTTGCTCTTCTTCGGTAAACCAACTTGCTAGTTGACGGTCGGTAGCAACCCATCCAGGTAAAATAGCGTTAACGCGAATACCGAACTCGCCGTAATNTGGCTGGCCCATAATCGCGTTAATAGAGCTAAAGTTAATGATACTGCCGGCTCCATCGCCTTTCATAAAAGACATAGCAACTTGAGAAGCAAAAAATGCAGGGTTTAAGTTTATTTGTAAGCACTGATCCCAATCTTGCACGGTAACGTCTTCGCTCGCTTGCCGGCGGTCGTTCGCTACATTATTAACTAGTACATTAATAGCACCAAAAGCGGCGCATGCATCCACAAGTGATTGCTGAAGTGCATGAGAGTCAGTTACATCAACTTGCCTATACCATAGTTTTGCATTGGGTAAATCACGAATAAGCGATTGCGCTGCCTTATCATCAATATCTATAAATGCTACTTTTGCATTTTGGTTTACAAAGGACTTAACCATTGCTCTGCCGATGCCTGATGCACCACCAGTAATAAAAATAACTTTACCAGAAAGACTATGATATTGAGCGAGGGTGTTCAAATTCAACTCTCCATACAGCGCATTTTCAATTTCATTTAAACTCTTTATAAACTTATACTTACACTATAAAGAGCCAAACTAAGCTGTTATTGCTGTGTTAAAATATTTAGCTAATTAAAAGTTTATATCATATCCTTGAGTACATTAATATGATATATGATATATAATAAAGCAATATATCAACTCGGAATCCTGCGCAATGAAAAGCCAACCCCGTCAAAATTTAACACAACAATTAACCCACGATTTGGGTTTTGCTATTGTGCGTGGTGTTTACCCTGTAAGCGAAGGCCTGCCTTCTGAAGCCGATTTATGTATAAAATATGATGTAAGTCGCAGCGCCACCCGCGAAGCGGTAAAAATGCTCTCAGCTAAAGGATTAATTTCTTCTCGTCCTAAGCAAGGTATTCGTGTATTACCTGAAAGCAGCTGGAACATGTTTGATACCGACGTACTACGTTGGATTTTAAGCAGTAAGCCATCACTGTCATTATTAAAAGAGTTTACTCAAGTACGTGTTGCCCTCGAACCACAAGCGGCCGCGCTTGCTGCACTAAATGCAACTGCAGAACAACTCGCTGAAATTGATAACGCTTTAGCCCGTATGGCTGAAGCAGACGAAGGCTTAGACGATCCACTAGAAGCTGACATTGCTTTTCATACCAGCATATTAGTTGCCAGTAACAATCGCTTTTTTGTGCAGTTAACTGAGTTTATTAGTACAGCCCTTAGAGTAAGTATTCGTTATACAAACCACATTAAAGGTGTACCGGGCGCAGACGTTGCTAAGCACGCTGATATTTTAGAGACCATAAAGTCACGCGACCCTGAACGCGCTAAAAAAGCAGTAGAAACAATTTTAGAAGAAGCACTGCAGTTAATTGAATCTAAATTAGTTTAATGTTAGTTCAACATATTGTATAAATATTGAGTCCATCGAATTTACTCTTTGCAGTATATTTTATGGACTTTTTTATTACCTATAAGGCTTAATACCAATCCGCAATAATACTTAATCATTTTATACTTAATCATTTTGCGGGGCTAAACGCGTCGCTACCTGCGTTAAAAAATTCTCATTTAAAACAAATAAATAGCGAATTTTTTGCCTAGCTAGCAACACGTTTTTCCGCCCTCAAAATAGATCATTTAATTAAGCGAATTGATATAAATTACAGGCATTAAAAAATCCGATATCAGTCTCCTGATATCGGATTTTTAATTATTTAAATCAGATTAACAACTCTGGTTATTAACTGAGATAAAACGCCTTTTGCAGGCTAGAATTACAATCCTAATTTCTTCTCAAGATAGTGGATGTTAGTACCACCATTTTGGAAGTTTTCATCTGCAAGAATTCTCTTATGCAAAGGAGTATTAGTTTTAATTCCGTCAATTACTAGCTCGTTAAGTGCATTGCGCGCGCGGGCAATAGCTACGTCACGGTTTTCACCGTAAGTAATTAACTTACCAATCATTGAATCATAATGTGGTGGAACCGTGTAGTCAGCGTAAATATGGCTGTCCCAACGAATACCTAAACCACCTGCTGGATGGAAACGTGTAATTTTACCCGGTGACGGGATAAACGTTTCAGGATCTTCAGCATTAATACGACACTCAATAGCATGACCACGAATAACAACGTCGTCTTGAGTGAATGATAACGGCTGACCCGCTGCAATTTTTAACTGCTCTTTCACTAAATCGATACCAGTAACCATTTCAGTTACAGGGTGTTCAACCTGAATACGTGTATTCATTTCGATGAAGTAAAACTCGCCGTTTTCGTATAAAAACTCAAACGTACCTGCACCGCGGTATCCAATTTCGATACATGCACGTGTACAGCGCTCGCCAATGAATTTACGCGTTTCAGCAGTAATTCCTGGTGCTGGCGCTTCTTCAACTACTTTTTGGTGACGACGTTGCATAGAACAATCACGTTCACCTAAATGCACTGCATTACCTTGGCCGTCTGCTAATACTTGGACTTCGATATGGCGTGGATTTTCAAGGAATTTTTCCATGTAAACCATGCTATTACCAAAGAATTGCTTAGCTTCTTGCTGTGTTAATGCAATTGAATCAATAAGTTCAGATTCGCTGCGAACAACACGCATACCACGACCACCACCGCCACCAGCGGCTTTGATGATTACCGGGTAACCGATACGCTTAGCGATTTGCATGTTACGTTCTTTATCATCTGATACCGGACCGTCTGAGCCTGGTACACATGGAACACCTGCTTTACGCATTGCTGCGATAGCAGACACTTTATCACCCATAAGGCGAATAGTGTCGCCACGAGGACCGATAAATACAAAACCACTTTGCTCAACTTGGTCGGCAAAATCAGCATTTTCTGCAAGGAAACCGTAACCAGGATGAATCGCTACAGCGTCAGTTATTTCAGCCGCAGCAATAATGCGCGGAATATCTAAATAACTTTCAGTTGCTGATGGTCTACCAATACAGATGGTTTCATCTGCAAGCAATACATGCTTAAGATCGCGATCTGCCGTTGAATGCACAGCAACCGTTTTGATCCCAAGCTCTTTGCAGGCGCGCAATATACGAAGTGCAATTTCACCTCGGTTTGCAATGACTACTTTATCTAACATTAGAGTTGGCCTTTTAGGTTACGCTATTATTCAATGATGAATAGAGGTTGATCAAATTCTATTGGCTCGCCATTTTCAGCTAAGATAGCTCTTACTGTACCGGCTTTATCTGATTCAATTTGGTTCATCATTTTCATAGCTTCGATAATACAAAGTGTATCGCCAACTTTAACTTGCTGACCAACTTCTACATATGCTGGAGCTTCAGGAGACGCAGCAGAGTAAAAAGAACCAACCATTGGTGATTTAACTTGATGACCCGTAGGCTCAGCTGGTGCTGCTGCTTCAACAGCTACAGGNGGAGCCGCTGCAACTGGTGCTGCTGGCGCTGGTGCATATTGCTGTGGAGCAAATTGTGGGTAACCTGGGCCTGCACTCATGTTGTTACGGTTAATACGTACTGATTCTTCACCTTCAGTGATTTCTAGCTCAGCAATACCTGATTCTTCTACTAATTCGATAAGCTTCTTTATCTTGCGAATATCCATTACACGACCCGCCTGTAAGTTGTTTGTGTGTTAATTTAAATTAAATTGCGCTTTGCAACCGGTTAACAGCGGCGTTTAATGCTGCGTGATAACCCATTGCACCTAATCCACATATTACGCCTTGTGCCACATCAGAAAAATACGAATGATGACGAAAGGCTTCACGTGCGTGCACATTACTTAAGTGCACCTCAAAAAACGGAATATCAACACTCAGCAGTGCATCACGTAATGCGACGCTAGTATGCGTAAATGCAGCTGGATTGATAATTATGTAATCAACCGCTTGCCAAGCATTGTGAATGCGTTCAATGAGTGCTTGCTCACTATTACTTTGAAAATGCGTTAACTCAACATCTAGACTATCAGCGGCACTTGTTAGTTCGCTCATAATTTCACTTAGCGTTTGAAAACCGTATTTATCCGGTTCACGTTTGCCCAGCATGTTTAAATTTGGACCATTTATAACTAAAAGGTTAAATTTTGCAGCCATAATACGCGATATATCCTATAAGTAATGAGTTAAGCGGTTACTAACTAATTTTTCACTTTTAAGTAAGCAGAAAAAGCAATGTAGCAACAATTTCTCACGTTAACCAACTATTATAGTGATTTCGACGTAAATAGCAGCAAAATACTGGTCTTATCAGTGTCGTGGGTACAAATATAAGGGGAATTATGAAGGTGCCACTTAGACAATTCAAGTGGCACTATTGCACTATTATTGTGCGCTGGCGCGCACAACTGCTAGGTGTTTAGCAAAGTCCTCAGCATTTAAAAAGCCCGTTACGCGCTGCATACTAAGCTCTTGTCCTTGAGTGTTAAAAAACAAAATACTAGGTAAACCAAACACAGTGTACTCTTCCATTAGCTCAATTGTTTTATTATCACTTTCAGTTAAATCAATTTGAATAAGCTGATAATGGCTAAACTCACTTTGCACTTTGGCATCAGGAAAGGTGTAATGCTCAAACTCTTTACACGCCACACACCAGTCGGCATATAAATCGACCATAACCATTCGACCTTCGTCGTTTGCTTGTGCAACTGCTTCTTTTAGTTCTGCTAAATCAGCAACCTGTTTAAACTCATTATTTTGTGAGCTTACCTGTACTGTTTGTACTTGTACCGGCCAAAAGTAGTTTTTAGTTAACGTAAAGCCTGTAATAACTAATAGAGTTGCAGCAAACCATAATGCAGTTTTTAACTTGCTTTGTGTTTGGCTACTTTGCCAATGATGTAAGTACAGTGCTGTTGCTAATGCAAGCACACCTGCCATTAATAATATAATGTCGGCGCTCACTAGTCGCTCAAGTAATATAAGCGGCACTATTAACATCACAAAACCAAACAAGGTTTTAACTTGCTCCATCCAACCACCTGCTTTAGGCAGCAGTTTACCGCCAGATGTACCAAGTAATAAAAGTGGTAACCCCATACCTAAACTAAGCACGTACAGTGTTAAACCACCTACTAAATAATCACCACTTTGCGCTACAAATAAGAGCGCCGCCGACAGTGGCGCAGTAGTACAAGGTGATGCTATTAATCCCGAAAGTACACCCATTAAAAATACGCCAACGTAGTTGCCGCCTTTTTGGTTGTTACTTACTTGGGTTAGCTTGCTCATCATACTGCTTGGCAGTTTAATTTCGTACCAACCAAACATCGACATAGCGAGCAATACAAATAATAAACTAAAGCTGATTAACACAAATGGATGCTGTAAATACCCCTGCACTTGCCCACCAAGCGCAGCAACAACTAAGCCAAGCGCTGCATAGGTAACTGCCATACCTTGTATATATACAAACGACAACGCAAACGCTTTTTTAGTTGAAAGGTTTTGCTGACCCGCAATTAAGCTCGACAAAATTGGAAACATTGGGAATACGCATGGCGTAAAAGCAAGGCCTACACCAACAGCAAAAAATATGAGTAAATTAGTTACTAAGCTCTGACTGGCTAATTGCTCAGTAAAAGTCAGTTCTTTTTCGGTGTCATCTAAATTTGTTGTAGGTTCAGTAGTTGGCTCGTTGAGTGCTGCAAATGTACTTTGCGCTGTTGCCGCTTCATCGGTAGCGCTATTTTGATCTACATTTTTAATCTGTGCGCCACTAATTACACTAAGTGGGATACTAATCACTTCTGGTGGATAACAAAGCCCTGCTTTTGCACAGCCCTGATAGCGAACTTTAACAACCGCTCCCTCAGTAATATTACTTAACTTACTAACAACGCTCGCGGTATTAAAAAAGACTTCTGTTTTACCAAAAAATTCATCTTCAATAATTTCGCCACTACCAGAGTCACCTACTTGGATGTTTGCGCCCTTGGCAATGATTTCTATTTTCTTTTTATATAAATAATAGTCTGGCGCTATATCCCAACCTACAAACAAGGTGCTGCCTTGCTGATCAAAGTCAAATACAAACGCTTGGTCTACAGGTAAAAAAGTGTGTTGAGGAGGCCCAAGTAGATCACCAAGCACATTATTAGTCGCAGCCTTTACAGGTACGGTTAATAATGTAACCAACAATAAAAAGAAAAAACGCATTAATTCAGTACCTCGTCCATCCAATTAAAATACGCCAAATTTCCCGTAGAAACTTCTAAAACCTGAATCTCTGGCACTTCGTAGCTATGTAACTCTTTTATTGTTAGAAACACATCGTTCATTTTATCTGATTTCGTTTTTATAAGTAGCTTAGCCTCAGTTGCTTCTGCAACTTCGCCTTCCCACATATAAATAGAGCCCATGTTAGGTAAAATATTTACACAAGCAGCCAGTTTTTTTTCTACCAACGCCCTTGCAAGTGTGCGTGCTTCTGCTTCGTCTTTGCAGGTCGTAAAAATCATTTTAAAATGCGTAGTCATTATGAACCTATACTTATTGGACAGTGTCTATCATCATAGTATCTGATAGCCGATACAATGTGTAGACGCTAAAATATCAGTAAAATGACGATACCTATGCCCTAACCTTGAAAAGAGACCTCGTCACCCTCATTTATATTTCATCAACTCTTTTGAGTGTCATTATTTAGAGAGCGCTATGTTTAGATTTTTATTTGTGTTGTTTATTATCATCCCTATTATCGAAATCGCTTTGCTGATTCAAGTAAGCGACGTGATTGGCGGATTTGCAACAATTGCACTTGTGGTTATTACTGCGATTTTAGGTGCCAAAATGGTTAAAACACAGGGTATGGGTGCGCTGCAAAACGTACAAGCGCAAATGGCGCAAGGGCAAATGCCAGCCAAAGAATTATTTACCGGAATATGCGTTGTAATTGCAGGTGTATTACTCCTTACTCCTGGCATTATGACTGACGTATTTGGGCTACTATTATTAACCCCTGCAATTCGTAACAAATTGGCTGCAGGCCTTGCTAGCCAAGCAACTGTTAGAATGAGCGCAGGCATGCAACAAGGGCCATCGCCGTTTGCTGGGCAGCAACATGCTGAACGAGAGCAAGGGCAAATGGAACGACCAACCACTATTGATGGTGAATATGAGAGAAAAGATTAAAAATTTATCGTTTTTTCTCTTGGAATTTTTCACTCTACCCCCATTAATGAATGCAAATTAGAAAAGCTTTTTTCTGTACTGTTCAGAAACTGTTAGGAGAACTAAAAAACATGAACATTCGTCCTTTACAAGATCGCGTAATCGTTAAACGTCTAGAAGAAGAAACAAAATCTGCTGGCGGTATTGTATTAACTGGCTCTGCAGCTGAAAAATCAACTCGCGGAGAAGTTGTAGCCGTAGGTAATGGTCGCGTTTTAGAAAACGGTGACGTGAGAGCGTTAGAAGTTAAAGCCGGTGACACTGTGTTATTTGGCTCATATGTTGAAAAAGTTGAAAAGATCGAAGGTCAAGAGTACCTGATCATGCGTGAAGATAATATTTTAGGCATTGTAGGCTAAACCTACTTTTCGTTTATAAACATTTAAGAATTTAGAGGAATTTAAAACATGGCAGCAAAAGAAGTACTTTTTGCAGGTGACGCACGCGCTAAAATGCTAACTGGCGTAAACATCCTGGCAAACGCAGTAAAAGTTACATTAGGTCCTAAAGGCCGTAACGTTGTACTAGATAAATCATTTGGCTCACCAGTTATCACTAAAGATGGTGTATCTGTAGCAAAAGAAATCGAACTTGAAGACAAGTTTGAAAACATGGGCGCACAAATGGTTAAAGAAGTTGCATCTAAAGCAAATGATGCAGCCGGCGATGGTACAACTACCGCTACAGTACTTGCACAGTCTATTGTTAATGAAGGCCTTAAAGCTGTTGCAGCGGGTATGAACCCAATGGATCTTAAGCGCGGCATCGACAAAGCAGTTATTGCTGCTGTTGCAGAGCTTAAAGCGTTATCTGTTCCTTGTTCTGATACTAAAGCAATTGCACAAGTAGGTACTATTTCAGCTAACTCTGATAAAGAGATTGGCGACATCATTGCACAAGCAATGGAAAAAGTAGGCCGTAACAGTGGTGTTATTACTGTAGAAGAAGGTCAATCACTTGAAAACGAACTAGATGTTGTTGAAGGCATGCAGTTTGACCGTGGTTACTTATCTCCTTACTTTATCAACAGCCCAGAAAAAGGTACTGTTGAACTAGATAACCCATTTATTCTACTTGTAGATAAAAAAATATCTAACATCCGCGAATTATTACCAACATTAGAAGCGGTTGCTAAAGCAAGCAAACCACTACTAATCATCGCAGAAGACCTTGAAGGCGAAGCACTAGCTACATTAGTAGTTAATAACATGCGCGGTATTGTTAAAGTATCAGCAGTTAAAGCACCTGGTTTTGGCGACCGTCGTAAAGCAATGCTACAAGATATCGCTGTATTAACTGGCGGTACTGTTATTTCTGAAGAAATCGGCTTAGAGCTTGAAAAAGCAACAGTTGAAGACCTAGGTACAGCTAAGCGCGTAATTATCACTAAAGATGATACAACAATCATTGATGGTGCTGGTGAAGAAGCGGGTATTAGCGGTCGTGTTTCACAAATTAAAGCACAAATCGAAGAAGCAACATCAGACTACGATAAAGAGAAACTACAAGAGCGCATGGCTAAATTAGCTGGCGGTGTTGCAGTAATCAAAGTAGGTGCTGCTACTGAAATGGAAATGAAAGAGAAAAAAGACCGCGTTGAAGATGCATTAAATGCAACTCGTGCAGCGGTTGAAGAAGGCGTAGTACCTGGCGGCGGCGTTGCACTTGTACGTGCAGCTAGCAAACTGGTAGATTTAGTTGGCGACAACGAAGATCAAAACCACGGTATTAAAGTTGCACTTCGTGCAATGGAAGCACCACTTCGTCAAATCGTAACTAACGCTGGCGAAGAAGCATCAGTTGTAATTAACGCAGTTAAAGGCGGCGACGGTAACTTTGGTTACAACGCAGCAACTGGCGAATACAACGACATGATTGAAATGGGTATCCTAGATCCAACTAAAGTAACACGCTCTGCATTACAGTTTGCAGGGTCTATTGCGGGTCTAATGATCACTACTGAAGCAATGGTAGCTGAAATCCCAAAAGATGAAGCTGGTGGCGCTGATATGGGTGGCATGGGCGGAATGGGTGGTATGGGCGGAATGATGTGATAAACATCACCGTTTAAGCACCTCGCTTATATAAAAAACCAGCTTCGGCTGGTTTTTTGCTTTTTGGTATAAAAATCACTGATATTGTTTAATTTATACCCATATCTAAGTTACGTATAACTAAGATTTATATTAAATGGATTTATTAAGTAATAACACAATATTCATCTTCTTTGTTTTTGTTGCCCTTGTGACTGGGTTATTTTCATTCGTAGTTTGGGCTATGCTCAAAATGGTCACGTGGGGTAAAAGTATGTCTAAGGGGGCTTATTTATTTTTAGCATTCTTTCCGCTTATTTCTATTATTCCTATCCCACCGCCTACATACGAAAATGTACAAAAAGCTAAACAAGAGCAGCGTAAACGCAAAGAAGACTCAGGTGATCCACCCGATGATGAAGACGAACTCGTAAGTTAATTCATATTACATACTGCGGGCATATACCCTGCGTAATCGTTTACTAAATATGATAAAAAGCACATTTATTTAATAGTACGGAGTGAGCTAAACATGACTAACGTTCAACAGCATATCGGCAGCATTGCATTAGTTGTTAAGGACTACGACGATGCCATTGAGTTTTATACTCAAAAGCTCAACTTTGAGTTAGTCGAGGATACTGATTTAGGAGATGATAAACGCTGGGTGTTAATTTCACCTCCAAATTCAAACGGGGCTAATTCAAACGAGACTAATTCAAACGGGACTAATTCGAGCAGGACTAGTCTACTGCTTGCTAAAGCCACAACGCCCGAACAGATGAGCGCTATTGGTAATCAAACGGGTGGTCGCGTGTTTTTATTTTTGCATACCAATGACTTTTGGCGAGATTATAATTTAATGCTTTCTAAAAGCGTTACATTTAACGAAGAACCTCGAGTAGAACCCTATGGTACCGTCGTGGTTTTTGAAGATTTATATGGTACAAAATGGGATCTACTACAGCTTAATAATTAGCAAGATAAAGTGACGCTTAAACTCGCGTCACTTTATTAACTAACTCTCTTACAATTGGGAATAAATCACTGGGTAGCATTCCCCTTTGCCCATCTCGCTCACTTGCGATATCACCGGCTTTAGCGTGCAGTGTTACACCATAGCGTGCTGCTTCATCAATATTTAAACCTTGAGCAAGTAATGCACCAATAATACCGGTAAGTACATCGCCACTGCCGCCAACTGCCAATGCCGGGTTGCCATCTTCACATACCCACGTGTGCTGGGCATTATCTATTAATGTTCCTGCGCCTTTTAATACACAAGTCGCGTTATAGCGCTTGGCGCAAAGGCGGGCATAATTAAAACGATCAGATTCGATTTCGCTGGTGCTAACACTCAACAGTCTAGAGGCTTCGCCTGGATGTGGCGTAAGTACGCATTGCTCTAACGTATATGATGAAGCTTGCTTAACTAGTAAATTAAGGGCATCTGCATCTATAACCAATGGCATTTTATTGTTTTGGCAATATTGCATTACTTCATCGAATGTTTGCTGTGCCCATTCGTCTTGCCCAAGCCCTGGGCCAATAACAGCGCAGCTTGCCCACTCTAGCGCTTGATGTAAGTTATTACTGCTCACCATAAGTTCTGGTCTGCCAATGCTAATAGGCGTTATTGAGCTTTCGTGTGTATACACTCTTACCATGCCAGCACCCGTTCTAAGAGCTGCTTCACTACTTAACCTAATTGCACCTGCAGTACCTTGATTGCCACCAACACATAAAAGTTTACCGTGGCTTCCTTTGTGACTATTGATTGCTCGCGTGGCTATTCCTTTAAAGCTATTGAAATTGACAAGGGTTCCTGAAGATTGCGCTATACAAGTAAATGCATCGCCAATTGCTAAATCATCAAATACTAACTTACCGCTATATTGTTTACCTGCAGTCGTTGTGAGCCCTTGCTTTATACCCACAAAGGTAACGGTTGAAGTCGCTTGTACAGCGCACCCTAAAGGCTGCCCTGTATTAGCCTCAATGCCTGATGGAATATCAATGCTTATTACGGGCTTACCACTGTTATTTACAGCCTTAATTATATTCGCAAAGTTATCACGCACTGCGCTTTTAAGCCCAGTACCAAGGAGAGCATCAATAACGATATTGCACTCATTAAGGGCATCTTTTGTAAAATGAGAAACGAGCCCACCCGCCTCAATCCATAACTGCTGCGCTTTTGCTGCATCACCGGTTAATACTTTATTAGGCTCAGCTGCGCATACTGTTACCTTTTTACCTGATTGCATAATAAGCCTAGCTACAACGTAACCGTCTCCAGCGTTGTTACCATGGCCAACAATGACTAATGTATGCCGTGCATCAAATAACTGCCACTGCTTATATACAGCCTCGCCTGCACGCTGCATTAGGGTAAATAAATCACAATGACTATTTTTAGCCGCTAAAGCTTCATTGTCTCTTACTTGTTGTGCGGTAAATAAGGTTTTATTAAGCATAAAGGCTCCTTTACTAGGTGATACTTCACCTTATCAAATACTTATATCTAGCGGCTAGTTCTGTTGACAATTTTAAACTGCAATTTTATTTAAAATCTAACTTAGCAAAATACGCCCAAGCCAATTTGGGCATGACCAACATGAGCATGACTAACTTGAGCAAGGTGAGCTAATTAAAGTACAATGCAGTTAATTAAAGGCTTGGCTTACTTGTAACCCAGGCCTGTTTATTTTTAGGTAGAGAAAAAATGGCACAAACTCGCGGTAACTTATTTATTTTGTCAGCCCCTTCTGGTGCTGGTAAATCAAGCTTAATCAATGCGTTATTAAAAAAACACGCTGACATGAAAGTATCTGTATCACATACAACTCGCGCCCCTCGCCCAGGTGAAGAAAATGGCGTGCATTATCACTTTGTATCTACAGACGAATTTAAAGCGCTTATTGCCAAAGATGACTTTTTTGAATGGGCTCAAGTATTCGATAATTACTACGGCACATCAAAGCAAGCTATTGAGTCGCAACTTGATGCAGGTATTGATGTGTTTTTAGATATTGATTGGCAAGGCGCTCAGCAAGTGCGCAAAATTATGCCAAGCGTACAAACTATTTTTATTCTACCGCCTTCAAAAGAAGAATTAGAGCAACGCTTAAATAACCGTGGCCAAGATTCGGCTGAAGTTATTGCCTCTCGTATGGCAAAAGCACAATCTGAAACATCACATTATAACGAATACGACTTTGTAATTGTTAATGATGACTTTGAGAGCGCACTTGCCGACATAGAAACAATTGTAATGGCTCAGCGCTTAACGCTAAAAACCCAAGAAGATCGTCATCAAGTTTTACTAAATAGTCTGCTTAAATAATTTAAGCCTACTTAAATTAGGCTTAGGCAAGTAAAACTGATAAAAATTGAACACTGGCTATTGGCGAAAGTGGCTCCTTGGAGTAAACTACGCCTTTGCTTTTAAATTATTTTTGGAGTGCTGTGATGGCCCGCGTAACAGTTGAAGATGCAGTAGATGCAGTTGGTAATCGTTTTGACTTAATTTTAGTTGCGGCTCGTCGTGCCCGCCAAATTGCTGTTGGTGGTAAAACTCCACTAGTAGACCCTGAAAACGATAAGCCAACGGTAGTTGCTTTACGTGAAATTGAATTAGGTTTAGTTGATAGCTCTTCAATGGACTTAATTGACCGTGAAGAACAACAACACCAAGAAGCAGCAGAATTAGCTGCTGTTGCTGCCATTGTTGGTGGCAACCAATAATCGACCTCCCGGTCTGATTTAGCCAACGGCGCAGTATTTCTACTATAGCCGTTGGCAATCCTTTCATTTCATCGTATATTCGTAACTTACCTAATTTGCTTCACTAGGGCTGTCTATCTTTCGAGGTTAAATTTGCAGTAGTATGCTTGCATAAATGCCAAACATGAGCTGCCCAAAGGGTTCTGCCTAGGGGCAATTTACTCTTTGTTGCTCGATTTTTACTTAGCTCGCTAGGCTAAAAACCTCGCGCCGCGATTAAATCGCCCTTAGATTGAACAAATTTTAATCCTGAAAGGTCAACAGGCCCTAGAACATTGGAGTGTGAATGTATCTTTTTGAAGGTCTTAAAAAGAAAATTTCAGAATACTTGCCCGCTGCTGATGTAGAGCTGGTTCAAAAATCTTACGTGGTAGCCCGAGAGGCCCATGAAGGACAAACTCGCTCAAGTGGCGAACCTTATATTACTCATCCTGTTGAAGTAACCCAAATTCTTGCAGGCATGCATCTTGACCATGAAACGCTCATGGCCGCGCTAATGCACGATGTAATTGAAGATACTGATTTTAGCCAACAAGATTTAGCCGAAATTTTTGGCGAAACAGTGGCAGAACTCGTTGAAGGTGTAAGTAAGCTCGATAAACTTAGCTTTAAAGATAAAAAAGAATTCCAAGCCGAAAACTACCGTAAAATGATTATGGCAATGACTCAGGATATTCGAGTTATTTTAATCAAGCTTGCTGATAGAACACACAACATGCGTACCTTAGGGGCACTGCGCCCAGATAAGCGCCGCAGAATAGCACGTGAAACGCTTGAAATTTACGCGCCAATAGCAAACCGTTTAGGTATCCACGATATTAAAAATGAGCTTGAAGACTTAGGTTTTCAAGCTTTATATCCTATGCGTCATCGCGCACTTAAATCTGAAGTAGCAAAAGCACGTGGTAATCGCAAAGAAGTTATCACTAATATCCAACACGAAATAGAAGCACGTCTTGAAGAGTCAGGCATTAAAGCGACTGTGTCAGGCCGTGAGAAACATTTATATAGTATTTATAAAAAAATGCTTAATAAAGAACTGCTATTTAACGAAGTTATGGATATTTACGCGTTTAGAATTGCAGTTGATTCTATGGATACGTGTTATCGCGTATTAGGTGTGGCTCATAGTCTTTATAAGCCTATAGAAACACGCTTTAAAGATTATATTGCAGTACCAAAAACTAACGGTTACCAATCGCTTCATACTTCATTAGTTGGCCCACACGGAATACCTGTTGAGATTCAGATTCGTACTCACGATATGGATCAGATGGCCGACAAAGGTGTAGCGGCGCACTGGATGTATAAAAAATCAGGTGATGGTGCAGGTAATACTTCGCAGCAACGTGCTCGCCAATGGATGCAAAGCTTATTAGAGCTTCAGCAAAGTGCGGGTTCATCGTTTGAATTTATTGAAAATGTAAAAACTGAGCTATTCCCAGAAGAAATTTACGTATTTACACCTGATGGTCGTATTGTTGAGCTACCAATGGGCGCTACCGCAGTCGATTTTGCGTATGCAGTTCATACTGATGTAGGCAACACTTGTGTAGGCGCACGCGTTAATCGCAAGCCACATCCTTTAAGTAGGCCGTTAGATACAGGGCAAACCATAGAGATAATAACAAGCTCAGGTGCCCACCCTAATGCAACATGGCTAAACTTTATTGTTACTGGTAAAGCACGCTTAGGTGTTCGTAATTACCTTAGAAGCCAGCATCATGAAGAAGCTATGCTTTTAGGGCGTCGTTTACTTGATTCGGCATTAGGCGAAAACAAACTAGATAGTATTGCTGATGAAAATATAGCGAGAGTACTTGAAGAACACGAACTCTCCACAGTTTTAGAGTTGTTGGTAGAAATTGGCTCTGGTAACTTAATGAGCATGTTAATTGCCAAGCGCTTATTGCAAAATGACAATGACGATTTAACTGATATAACAAACCAAGCCAAAGCGACCATTATTGGTACTGAAGGTATGTTAGTGAATTACTCTAAGTGCTGCCGACCTGTACCAGGTGATGCCATTACAGCTCACATAAGCCAAGGTAAAGGCCTGACTGTTCACCGCCAAGAATGTAAAAACATTCGTGGTTGGGAAAATGAGCGCTCTAAATACTTAGTTGTAAAATGGGACGATAGCCCAGAAAAAGAATATATTGCAGCTCTGAGAGTTGAAATTATTAACCATCAAGGCGCGTTAGCTAAGCTAACCAATGTTGTTGCTACAACCCAAGCCAATATTGTAGAAATTGCCACTGATGAAAAAGAAAGTAATTTATACGTGATAGATTTAGGGGTTACCGTTAAAAACCGTATCCACGTTGCCAACATTATGCGCCGCATTCGCGTTATGCCTGATGTGCAAAAAGTCTATCGTAAAAAATAAAATAGGAAACACATGAATAAAGCATTTATCTCTACCGACAAAGCACCTGCAGCTATTGGCACTTACAGCCAAGCAGTTAAAGTAGGTACCGCTGTTTATTTATCTGGTCAAATTCCACTAGTTCCAGAAACGATGGAAATGATTTCAGAAGACTTTAGCGAACAAACGCATCAAGTATTTAAAAATATTACTGCGGTATGTGAAGAAGCAGGCGGAAAAATCCAAGACTTAGTTAAAATCAATATTTACCTAACAGATCTATCTAACTTCGCCACTGTAAATGAAGTAATGAGCCAATACTTTAAACAACCTTACCCAGCGAGAGCTGCATTAGGTGTTCGTGCACTCCCAAAAGGTGCACAAGTTGAAATAGACGGAATAATGGAATTACCTTCTACCAATTAAGTATTACAGGCTATAGAGCTTCTCTATAGCCTTTATTTTCTCGCTCCGCACTTCGTTTTCTCTGACTTCTTGACTCAAATGTAAATTTCTAGCAATCTGTAGTTGTGTTTTAAAAAACAAACTTAACTTAAGTAGTAAAAAAGGATTAACTCGTGTTTAAGCTTGCCAACAATGGAAATGTTTTACTTGATGTAAAAGAACATATTCCTCCCAGCGCTGCATTTATTTTAGAGGCTCTCGAAAAGTCAGCTTTTTGCGACTGTAAAATAGATCATGACGCTATTAATGATTTTTTTAAAAACGAAAACACACAACAAACTCTGGTTGTAGCAACAAAACACAATGCCACTTTAAATGTAACAATTAGCGACGATAAAATGCTGGCCATTGGCGAGCTAACGCTTGCCCAAGGTGGAAAGTTATTAAGCTTAGAAGATGCAAAAAAACAACTCGTTAAAGCAGGTATTGTGCGTGGGTATAAACAAGCTTTTTTAGAACAGCTGCTACAAAAACAATCTGAACACTCTGCGGGATCTGTAGTTAAGGGGATATTAGCTAAAGGTAGACTCCCAAGCGATGGTTTAGCCACTAAACTAATAACAACGGTAGAAACTTTAAAAGATCGTTTAAAAGCGCCCAAACTCAAAGAAGACGGCAGTGTGGACATGCGCGACTTTGGCAAGCTTGCAAGCGTAGAGCCTGGCTCTGTGCTTATACGCCAACAACCAGCAACTCCCGGTAAAGAAGGATTTACCGTAATAGGTGACATACTGCCTGCAAAACCCGGAGAAAATAAACAATTAGTGGCTGGCGAAGGCACTGAAATATCAAAAATGAATCCGCTTGAGTTAGTCTCTACCATTGCTGGTGTTCCGGTTGAAATTAATAATGGCATGCGTGTCGACGATATTTTTACCATTTCAGATGTAAATGTAAAAAGCGGCCATATTGACTTTCAAGGCAGTGTTATTGTTACTCGCAATATAGACCCAGGGATGAAAGTAACTGCCAAAGGCGATATTACTATATTTGGCACGGTTGAATCTGGCGAGCTTACCGCCGGCGGAAACATCACTGTTAAACAAGGTATTATTGGCCATCAAAAAGTGGATAGTAAATCACTTTCTTGCAAACTAATTTCGCTGGGTGATATTCATGTATCTCACTCACAGTATTGCTATCTAGAAGCAAATAATATTTTTATTGAGCGTCAAACAAGCCATTGTGTCATGAAAGCTAAGCGTTTACTGCAAGTAGGCCAACCAGACTTACCTAAGGGTAAAATATTTGGTGGCGAAATACTTGATGCAACAACTCTCATTGCTGGCGAAATAGGGAATGAATCAGGCGCTAAAATGATTATTAACCTAGCGGCTTCGGGCGCCGAAATAACAGCGGATACTGATAATTGCTTTAAAGACTTAGCTAAAACAGATGCACAATTAGATACGCTTCAAGCAGCGCTAGAAAAAACTGATTTAGTGAAGGATGCCGAAAAGAAGAAAATATTAATCACCAAAATTGGCGCTACTCAAAAACATTATTGTGAGCAAGCAGAGCTATTAGAAAAACGTCTTTCAAACTTAGATCACGACTTGCACGATTTACTTAGCGACGCTAAGTTAGCGGTAAATTCTGTTTTGCATTCAGGTGTAGAAATTCATATTTTTGATAAAGTGCTAAAAACAATCCGTAATTACCCTCCGTGCAACGTTAAACTTTTGAATAACAAAATTGAAATAGAGTTTAAAACAAGCTAAGAACAGAGTGCTCTATTGAGCACTCAAATTAATTCATGTTTTAAAGTAAACCACTTACCTCAACATGTGTTTGCTGCGGCCATACACCCACTTGTACTTGACCAATATGCTGCTTTTGTAGCAATAGCATCGCTAAGCGCGACTGCCCTATTCCACCGCCAATTGTTTGCGGGAATTTACTTTGTAGTAGCGCTTTATGCCAATCAAACTCTAAACGGTCTTCATCTCCAGTTGTACTTAACTGTGCTTTTAAAACTTCAGGGCTTACACGTATACCCATTGATGATATTTCAAATGCATCTTCAAGCACTGGGTTCCATACTAAAATATCGCCATTTAAACCCATATATTGATCGCATGTTGGTGTAGACCAATCATCGTAATCTGGGGCTCTTACATCATGGATTTTGCCATCTCCAAGCGCGCCACCTATACCAATTAAAAATACAGCACCATATTCTTGTGCAATGGCTTTTTCGCGTTGCTTAGCACTAAAGTCAGGATACATTTTACGTAGCTCCTCACTGTGCACAAACTTAATATCGTCCGGTAAAAAAGGCGTTAAACCATAAGACTCACTTACAAAAGCTTCCGTCTCTTTTATCCCTTTATAAATAGACTGAACAGTTTGCTTTAGTGTTGCCAGCGAACGCTCTGTCGTTTCGCTAATTACTTTTTCCCAATCCCACTGATCAACATATACAGAATGAATAGGACTTAATGAATCTTCATCTGGGCGCAAGGCCTTCATTTGAGTGTAAATACCCTCACCAACACCAAAGCCATAAGTAGCCAGTGTTTTACGTTTCCACTTAGCCAGTGAATGCACCACTTCGTAGCGGCTATCTGTAATCGCTTTCACATTTACAGCAACTGCGTTTTCATGGCCGCTTAAGTTATCTTGCGTGCCGTCGCCAACCTTAGCCAAAATTGGGGCTTGAACCTCAACCAGCCCAAGTTGGGTTTCTAGTTGTTGTGAAAAAAATTGCTTAACTTTACTTATTTGCTGCTGTTGCTGCACATAGTGTGAACTCATAATAATTGGCCTCATTCCCAGTTATTGTTACTTGCTTAATTGATAAAAAGCGCTCTAACTAGCCCCCTTAATGAAGTTAATGTAACGATTTAAAGGATTAATTCAATATCCCATAACAAAAATAGCCTTAATATATAAAAATCATTAATTAAGTGGTATAAAAACCATATATTCGATAATTTTATGAGAAAAATATAATGGAAAATTATTTAATCGATAATCTCGATAAACAGATACTTCATGCGTTAATGGCAAATGCCCGTACTGCGTACGCCGAATTAGCAAAAAGATTTAATGTAAGCGCGGGGACAATTCACGTAAGAATTGAAAAAATGAAGCAAGCAGGGATCATTACAGGCACCCAATTAACGATTAATACTAAACAGCTAGGCTACGATGTGTGTTGCTTTATAGGTATTAATTTAAATAACGCACGTGATTATCCACAAACACTTATAAAGCTAGAAGCATTGGAGGAAGTGGTAGAGGCTTATTACACAACAGGTAACTACAGTATATTTATAAAAGTAATGACAAAATCCATTGATCACTTACAAGATGTGCTGATTAATAAAATACAGGCCATAGAAGCAATCCAATCAACAGAAACACTTATTTCTCTACAAAACCCAATTAGCCGTACGGTAATGCCTTAACTGTAAAAATCTCGTATAATTGCCGAAAAAAGAGGATAACCATGCAGCAAACTCGCTATCAAAGAATCGAAGACGTACTTTCGCGCCGTCAAACAGACTTAACCGTGTGCTTAGAAGACGTGCATAAACACCATAACTTATCGGCAATAGTACGAAGTGCTGATGCGGTTGGTTGCCATCACGTACATGCTGTATGGCCTGAAAAACAAAAATGGCTAACAAACAATACCTCGGGTGGCAGTAAAAACTGGCTAGAGACGCACCTGCATAGAAATATTGATGATGCTGTAGTGGCAATGCGTGAAAGCAATCCAGAAATACAAATATTAGCAACTCATCTATCAGAAGATGCCGTTGATTTTAGAGAAGTAGATTACACTAAGCCAACTGCAATTATTGTTGGACAAGAAAAAACAGGGATATCAGAAAAAGCCCTAGAATATGCCGATCAAAATATTATTATTCCAATGCAAGGCATGGTGCAATCGCTAAATGTTTCGGTTGCTGCTGCGCTAATATTGTTTGAAGCACAGCGCCAACGAGAGCTGGCTGGTTTATATAATAGAGATATGCTGAGCGCCGAAGTTAAGCACCCACTTTACTTTGAAGGCTGCCATCCTATTATCGCAAGGCAGTGCAAGCAAAAAAAATTACCTTACCCTGCACTTGACGAAAACGGCGAAATCGTCGCTGATGAGCAATTTTGGCAAGCTTTAAAACATACTTGATGGACTAAAGCTCTGTAAGTACACTTAACTTACTCACAAATAATAAGATTGATACAATTTGTCTAAACCTAGCTTAAATCAATACCCAATTACAGAGCTCAAAGGGGTCGGCCCAAAAATGGCTGAGCGTTTGCTAAAGCTAGGTATTTTAACTGTGCAAGATATGCTTTTTCATTTGCCACTTCGCTACGAAGATCGTACTCGCTTATACGCGATTAGCGAGTTGTCACTGCATAGCCACGTAAGTGTTGAAGCCNCTGGCAGGCTAACACTACGATTTTTTAATTTTACCGCCGCACAAAAGAACGCATTTAGTGCAGGTAAAATAATACGTTGTTTTGGTGAGATACGCCGAGGCCGTGTTGGCTTTGAAATGAGTCATCCTGAATACAGCATCAGCGATACCTCTAACGAGCAGCCGGTAGCAACGACATTAACGCCCGTTTATTCAACAACCGAAGGTTTAAAGCAGCTATCGATTAGAGCTTTAAGCGAACAGGCTATTGATTTACTACACAAATATTCAGTAGAAGAACTACTGCCCTCAAAATGGCAGCTATCAAGTATGGCGTTAAGCGACGCCTTATTATTGCTACATCGCCCACCTAATGATGTTGATGTAACTGCATTAGAGCAAGGTACTCACCCTGCTCAACAGCGCCTTGTATTTGAAGAATTACTTGCACAAAATCTCAGCTTATTAAAAGTACGAGAGCAAGGGCAACAAGTTAAAGCCGTGGCATTAAATCCGGTCAACACATTAGAAAGCCAATTTTTAGAGCAACTTCCTTTTGCACCCACAAATGCGCAAAGCCGCGTAGTTGCTGAAATTAAAGGTGACATGCAACACGCGTATCCCATGATGCGTTTAGTACAAGGCGATGTAGGCTCAGGTAAAACCCTAGTAGCAGCACTTAGTGCACTAACAGCCATTGCCCAGGGCTTTCAAGTCGCTTTAATGGCTCCTACTGAAATTTTATCAGAGCAACATGGTGTTAATTTTACAACGTGGTTTAATCAACTAGGCATAACAGTTGCGTGGCTTGGCGGTAAAACAAAGGGCAAAGAGCGCGTAGCAACACTTGAAAAAATCGCCTCTGGTGAGGCGCAAATGATTGTAGGTACTCACGCTTTATTCCAAGATGAAGTTAAGTTTAATAACTTAGTGCTTATCGTTATTGACGAACAACACCGCTTTGGTGTCCACCAGCGTTTATCACTACGCGAAAAGGGTAAATTTGGTGATTGTTACCCTCATCAACTAGTTATGACCGCAACACCTATCCCACGTACACTCGCTATGACCGCCTACGCCGACTTAGAAACTTCTGTGATTGACGAGCTGCCACCAGGGCGTACGCCAATCACAACAGTGGCACTTCCTGATACTCGCAGAGACGATATTATTGCTCGCGTTAAATTAGCGTGTAACGAGCAAGGCCGCCAAGTTTATTGGGTATGTACACTTATTGATGAATCTGAAGTACTGCAGTGCCAAGCAGCGGAGGACAGCGCACTGCAGTTAAAAGAAGCGCTACCAGAGCTAAACGTAGGCTTAGTACATGGACGAATGAAATCAGCTGAAAAACAAGCCATTATGAGTGAGTTTAAAGCAGGTAATATACATGTTTTAGTTGCCACTACGGTTATTGAAGTTGGTGTAGATGTCCCTAATGCGAGCTTAATCATTATAGAAAACCCCGAGCGCTTAGGCTTAGCACAATTACATCAATTACGTGGGCGAGTTGGCCGTGGCGCTACGGCATCGCATTGCGTACTTTTATACCACGCACCACTGTCTCACACTGCTCAAAAGCGATTAGGAGTACTACGCGATAGTAACGATGGTTTTGTGATAGCTGAGCGCGATTTAGAAATTCGTGGCCCTGGTGAAGTACTTGGTACAAAACAAACAGGTTTAGCCGAGTTTAAAATTGCCGACCTTACCCGCGATAAGCACATACTTAACCAAGTTAGACCGATTGCACAGCAAATGCTTAAGCAACACCCTGAAGCTGTTGACCCACTAATTCAACGTTGGTTGGGTAATAAGCAAAATTACGCACAAGCGTAACCACTCTATTTTCGATACTTTTGAGTTTGCTAAGTTAATTTACTAAGTTAGAGATGCTAAATTTATTCGTTTGCATTTACAAAGGATATAAAAAAGTCAGCTCTAAACAATATAGAGCTGACTACTGATATCTAAGCTAAGCAGCATAAAAGCGATTAGCGCCTTTTACTGCTCTTAGTTAAATTTAAGCTTTGTTAAGCTCAAATATAAGCGATGTTTGCGGGAATGATATTGGCATTTGTAAACCAAACTGCATTAGTGCTTCACCTGTAAATGTTTGACCATTTACCGCAGCAATAGAAGATGGGCGATACTCTTCAAATTTTACCGGCCACACTAAATTAAGTGTGTACTGCGCATCGCCATCTAGGCCAACAAAACGTAATTTATTAGGCGCTGTACGCGGTGTTTCGCGAACGCTGTTATACGCAAATAACGCTTTTGTTTTTTGCTCATCGATTAAACCAAAGTTAATTGATAAATCGTCGCTATCTAAGCGGTATAAATCGGCGCTATGAATAAACTCACGATGCTCTTTATGAAGTGCTATTGCCGCTTTAAGTGCATTGTATTCGTGATCGGTCAGTTCACGTGGGTCCATTTCAATGCCCATGTGGCCAAACATTGATACCGCAGCACGCATTTCAATACTTACATTACGCCCTGTGATATGACAATCGCGTGGACCTACGTGTGCACCCATAACCGACGATGGGAAAAAGAACGAACACCCACGCTGTATTTCAAGGCGATCAAGCGCATCGTTTGAATCTGACGTCCATACACGGTCTGTGTGTGCAAGTACGCCGTAATCTACACGTGCACCACCTGACGAACAGCTTTCTATTTCAAGCCCTGGGTGCGCCGCTTTAATACGGTCAATTAAACGATAAAGTGCTAATGTTTGCTGGTGCACTGCTGGCTTACCATCAAAATTACCCGCATGGTTAATATCGCGGTTCATATCCCATTTAATGTACTTAATAGTTGGGTATTCAACTAAAATATCGTCGATGGCTTTGTATAGGTACTCAACAACCTCAGAGCGCGTTAAATCAAGTACTAGCTGATTTCTAAAGCTTAACTGTTCGTTGTTTTCAGATCCTAAAACCCAATCTGGATGCGCGCGGTATAAATCACTATCTGGGTTGACCATTTCTGGTTCAAACCAAATACCAAACTCCATACCTAAGCTATTCACATGATCTATGACTGGTGATAAACCATCTGGATAAATTTTATAATCTACTGTCCAATCACCTAAACCAGCGTTATCGCCACGGCGGCCTTTAAACCAACCATCATCAAGTACAAAACGTTCAATGCCTAACGGCGCTACTTTGTCGGCTAGTTGCTTAAGCGTGTCTACATCGTGATCAAAGTAAATGCCTTCCCATGTGTTGTAATGCACAGGGCGTGTTTTTTCACGCTGTGCTTGGCTAAGTAAATTAGCTTTAACAAAACGATGAAAATTACGAGAAAGCGCACTAAAACCTTCACTCGAAAACGAGCCATAAATGCTCGGGCTTTGATACGTTTGACCTTTAGCAAGCGTAAGCTCACCAGGAAGTAATAGCTCACCCATTTGTACATAACGACGACCTTCAGCTAAAAGCTCTGCACGTAGTTTATTATTGCCACTCCAACCTAAATGAAAGCCATAACATTCGCCGTGTTGCTCGCCTGCATTTTCGTTATGCACTAACAAACCAGGAAATACATCGTGTGATGTTTTGCCTTTACGGTTTTCACGAACAAAACTGCCTAAAACTAAATCAACCGACTGACGTTGAAATTCGTTTGACCAACGACCTTCAAAGCTCACTATTTTGCTTACGCTATCTGGTAGCTGAAATGTTGGTGCTGCGCAAAAGTTCACGCTTAGCGGTAAGCCGCCTAAATTAGTTAATACAGTATGTGCGCTTAGTACATCAGTGTTTTTATCAAGTGTAATGCTGTGCACGACTTCAATACCACGAAGCTTATCTACGCTTACAAATTCAAGTGTTGCGGCTGAAGGCTGACGCACTTCTTGAAGCTCTGGCCCTACTGACCATGCGATTGAGTCGTTTACTAGCTCAAGCCCTGGCGCACCAGTAAAGCCCTCACCTA
Source organism: Pseudoalteromonas sp. TAE56 (assembly GCF_000497955.1). Lineage (NCBI taxonomy): Bacteria > Pseudomonadati > Pseudomonadota > Gammaproteobacteria > Alteromonadales > Pseudoalteromonadaceae > Pseudoalteromonas > Pseudoalteromonas sp. TAE56. Next base: position 75,318 of record NZ_AUTN01000138.1, on the reverse strand, counting down.
GTAATGGAGATAGAGAAATAGGTGCTTCTTCAACCACGGCACATTTTACTTCTTGACGCGTAGCAAGCTGAGTTAGCATTGTTTCTGTTGTTTGCTCAGATAGGCATTTACCAAAGTACAGTAACGCCGGTGTTTTGCTCTGGCAGTCGAAAATAACGGTGCTGTTTACACTGTCTAATCGATAAAATGATTTAGTGTCGGCCATGATTTTCCTATCCTCTTGTTCATTGTATGAGTTATAAATATAACGAAAATTAGTAAGCTACACTATGTACTAAATGTATCTCATTGCTTGAGCCACAATCTATTAGACAGTGACATTCAACAATAATAGTATATATCATATAAATTAGATTTTGATAGTCTTTACATCGCAAATAGTCAGATAAACTCACTGGAAGTACCACTGTAATAAAAAGTATTAAACTAACCTTAGCTTTGAAGTTGTCATGTTGCTTTTAATACATATAAAAAAATCGGCCAGAGTTTCCCCATGACCGATTTTGTCAGCTTAAACTATTTATACGTTATTTTTGTACTTGTGCTTGGCCTGCGTCATCAAGTGCCGGTGTTTTACCTGCCCACTGCGCATTCAAACCAAATACCACTTTATTTACTATCAATGCAAAAGCTACACATACGATTAATGTAATTGGCATTAAGTGAATGTAATGAATATCAGTATGTAGTGGTGAGTTTGCAAATGTAAGCATGCCGTACATTACAACACCTAAAATTACTGCAGCAATACCCGCTCGTGCATCAACATTTTTAAATAATAAGCCCACTACAAAAATAGAGAATATAGGCATACTTAATAAGCCATTTAATTGCTGTAGTAAGTTAATAATGCTATCTGCTTGCTGGTAAATTGGTACAAGTACCAGTGTTAAGCTTGTTAGTAGCAATGTTACGTAACCACTTAGCTTTACAACACTTGGCTCTTTATTAAAGTACGCTTCGTGAATGTCACACACATATAGTGCTGTAGCTGAATTTAATAAGCTGTTGTAAGTAGAGAGTACAGCTGCTGCCATTGCCGCTGCGAACACACCGGTTAACCATGCTGGCATTACATCACCCACAATTCGACCATAAGCAGCGTCGCCAATATCGCCATAAAGTTTAAACGAAATAATACCCGGTAATACCACAATTGCAGGGACGATTAAAAAGCGAATACCCGCTGCGGCAAATATACCTTTTTGCGCTTCTTTAACATTAGGTGCTGCCATTGCTCGCTGTGTGATTGTTTGGTTAGTACCCCAGTAATACATTTGAATAAAGATCATACCGGTTAAAAGTGTTGGCCACGGAATAGGTGAGTCAGCATCACCTATGAGTGTTAAGCGCTCCTCAGGAATACCCGTAAAGTCATAATCAATCGCATTAAGTGCTAAAAACACGACTAAAACAGCCATGCCTAGTACAAGTATGCCATTGTAGGTATCCGATACAGCAACTGCTCTCAGGCCACCAAAAAACGCATAAACAGCACCAATAATGGCAAATGCGGTGGCAATATACATTAGCGGAATATCAACCTTAAACATGGTTTGCATAAATAGCGCGCCAGAATAAATAACCGCTGGCATATAAATAAGTGCATTACCTAAAAAGAATAAACCACCAATAACAGCGCGAATATGTTTGTTGTTATAGCGCTTTTCTAAAAGCTCTGTGGTAGTTGTACAGTTGTATTTGTAATAAACAGGAATGAACACTTTGGCTAAAATAATCAAACCTATAATTGCTGCAAGCTCCCACCAAACCAGTAAAGCCATTTGGTTACCATTCATACCTACAAGCTGATCAGTACTTAAATTAGTTAATGTGATTGAACCTGCAACAAACATCCAAGTAAGGCCACCGCCCGCTAAAAAATACTCTTTGGTTTGGCTTTGTCCGTTATTGCGATTTTGGCCTCGGCATTTCCAATAAGTAAGGCCACCAATTAAAGCGGTGACAAAAACAAAAACCACCAGCTGTAAAATGTTATCTGACATGTGTGTGTCTCCTGCGCGTTATACGCAATGTCTGTGTAATAAAAAAGTGCACGCTACAGCGCGTGCGCATCTCGACTTAGTTCTAACTTAATCTGCTTTAAAGGCATAAGTTCGGGACGTTGGTTATGCAGCTTTACCAATGCATTTAACTGAAACAGTGAAATAAGCATGCTGTTAAGCACACTCAAGTAACCTTGCTTGTGTAAGTTTGCAACGGTATCGCTATTTAATGTTTGCAGTTTGTCTTCATCAACGGTGCTCAAACCTTGAATAGGTTGGGTTTCGCCTTGTTCAAACTGCAATACAATATCTATGTTTTTAATGAGCCCTAACCGCGCAACTTCTTGGGTAAATTGATACGTTTGATAGTCATTTTTTAAGTCGCTTTCTAACAGCTTTTGCTGTGCATTTAAAAATAAACTCGGGTTACCTTTAGCATCAAATAGTGCCTCACCTTGCTGCGTGTTTACGGCTGAGCTTTGATCATCAATTGCAATAAAATAATCGCTACTATTTGCTTCTCGGGTCATTAAATAAAGAGGCTGGGTTTGCATACATACCGGTGTGTAAAGTGCCTGCCATTGGTTGTTATTAACCAATAAACTTTGACCTGCACTAAAGCTGGTTAACGCTGATACGGTATAACTACCATTTTGTGTATTACGTGCTAAAAAAATAGGTAAGTCGCAGGCTGCTTTTGCTATTTCATTTGCTCTTAAATTAACTAAATGCTGCGTTTTTGCATATTCAACAGCTGCATTGGGGTTAATTTTTAATGTTTGGTGTTTGGTGTTTACTAGTTCACTAATAGCCATAGTTACACATCCTTAAACTGGGTTAGCTGCTAACCACTGCTCTATAAAAGCACGGTGAGGCGGCAAAGTTTGCAACATCTGCTGTGTAAGCTGGCTGTTACGTTCAATTATTTGTTTGGCTTGCACATGTTGTGAATACAAATATGCTTGTTTAGTAAAGTCAGGCTTAAAGCCCATACCGTACAAAACATACTGATAACTGGCAGCAGGGAATAACTCTAATGCGCCATGAAAATCTTGAATTAGCGGGCCACGGCTTCCCCAAAGCAGTAAATCTTCTTGCAGGGTTTGTGGAATAGTGTCGGGCTGTACATGTGCTTGCCAGTAAGGTTCTGGGCGCTTGGTTAGCATGTAATGCAGCTTTAAAAAGTCGATAATACGCTGCCAGCGGTAATCCATCTGCTCGTTAAAGCGTTTAGCTACAATAGGCATTACTTGTGTATCTGCTGGCATATGCTCTGCTACAAAGCGTGCTGAAATTTCAACAAGCATAATAGCGGTTGCTTCAAGCGGTTCTACAAACCCTGCTGACATACCCACTGCAACACAGTTTTTATGCCAAAACTTCTCACGGTATCCTGATTCAAAGTTAATTTTACGGGCAGTTAAACCGTTTGCTGCATCGCCTAAATAATTTCTTAGGTTTTGCTCTGCTTCATCGTCTGATAAAAACTTGCTTGAATAAACATGCCCTACACCTCGGCGGTGCGTTAAACCTATATCCCAAATCCATCCAGCGTTTTGCGCTGTTGCTATGGTATGGCTGGCCAAGGAGTCGTCGCTTTCATCATAAGGGACTTGCATAGCCAGTGCGCTGTCGTTAAATAGCACGTGGTCCATTTTTTTAAACGGTACGTTGAGCGCTTGGCCTAATAACAGTGATGAAAAACCAGTACAGTCTATAAATAAGTCGGCGTTTATAGTGCGGGTTTGATCTTTTAGAGTAAGCTCATTTATTGCGCCATCGTCATCAAGCTTTACCTGATCAACAGTACCAATAATATGCTCTACACCAAGCTTACTTTTACAATGCTGTTTAAGCATTTCGGCAAAAGCGCCGGCATCTAAGTGATAAGCGTAATTACAATTACCTTGATATTCACCTTGCGCTATACCTCTTGGGGCTAAGCTTGCTTCGCAAATATCATGTTGAAAATTAGTTTGCTGTGCAAAGTCTTCAACATTATCTAAATATGGGGCTAAATCTATACGGCCGTAGCCTAGCGGTACAGTAAATGGATGGTAGTAAAAGTCATTATTGCCATGCGTCCAATTTACAAACTTTCCGCCTTGTTTGAAGGTAGCATTACAGGCTTTAAACACATCAACTTCACGCAAGCCTATTTGCTGAAGTGTGTTTTTCATCGTGGGCCAGGTACCTTCACCTACGCCAATAGTTGGAATGTCTGACGATTCAACCAACATCACTTTTAAGCCGTCACCATTTTGACCTTGGTGATACGAAGCTATAATTGCAGCGCTCAGCCATCCTGCTGTACCACCGCCAACTACCGCTACTGTTTTTATTGCTTTATTCATAATGGACTACTCTTTGAGTATTTTTTGATAACGTTTTATACAACAAATGCCCGTTAGGGCATTTTGATTTAATATGAATTCATTTTAGCCAATTAGGTTAACTAATATACATTACTGCTAAATTAACCTAATTGGTATTAGCACCTTGGTGCTGTAATGAAAACTAAGAGGCGAAAAATACGCCTCCATCATTAATTAAAACGATCCGCGAATACCAAACGCGTAACGTGAGCCATTATCTTCTACTGAATAGATTTGGTTAGCAAAACGACCTGTTTGCACTAACTCTTCTTCAGTGATGTTGATGCCTTCTGCAAAAATAGTGAAGTTTTCGTTAATATCGTAGCTTGCACTAATATCCCACTGGCCGTAAGTTTCTACGTTCACTGGTTCACCGTTAAAGCCGTTATCAACTAAGCGTAAAAAGCCTTCACGGTTGTTAAATGCAACACGTGCTTGCCAGTTTTCTTGCTCATAGAAAAATATTAAGTTTTGTGAATCCCCAAGACCTTCTAGTGCAAATGTTTGTGTAGTATCGTCACCCACACTAATGTCGCTATTCACAACAGTTGCATTAGCAATAAAACCAAAGCCATTTTCAAACATGTGAGTAACACCGACTTCAAAGCCGGTTACAGTTGCAGACTCACCATTTTGAGGACGACTTACAGTGTAAACTTCTGAACTACCAATAAGTTCGTCATCTGTTTGATCTGTACATGTAGTACACGCAAAATCAGGGCCTGAACGATCAGACATTTCGTATGTTTCGGCACCTGTTAGGGTAACAATAAAGTCATCTACTTCTTTACTAAATACTGCAAAGCTAAATAAGTTAGCATCGTTGTAGTACCACTCGTAAGAAATATCCCAGTTTTCTGATTGGAATGGTTTAAGTGCTGGATTACCACCACTTGCCGTTAAGTTTTGACGACGTGGCTCGTTAAAGTTTGTCGCAGGAGATAGCTGAGACATCGTTGGACGAGTAATACTGTCATACGCCGCAAAGCGTAAAATCATGTTGTCTTGCAGCTCTAACTTAACATTGAAAGACGGTAATAAGTTTGAGTAGCTAGTGCCTTGCTCGATGTTCGTTGCAGGCCCAAAAACATTCTGAAACAATGTTGCGTCAGATGTTGGTATTACATCGCTAATAAAGCTTTGTATTGCAGCAACTTCAATATCAGTTTCTGAGTAACGAGCACCCATATTAACGGTTACTGGCATATCAGCTAGGTCAAAACCAAGCGTAAAGTCCATGTATAAGCTAGTGATGTCTTCGTTAATTGTGTAACGGTTATTTTGTAGCGTTGGCTCTACTGGGAAACCTTGATCGGCTAGGTAATCAAGCATTTTATCACCGTCGTAGGTGTAGAATGTATCGATTAAGCCTGGAAAGTAGTTACTTGCTTGGTATGCTTCAAAATCAATTGCATCAAGTGGTGCTTGTGTACCATAACCACAGAACTGACATTGACTACCAAAGATTTGAAAGCTTGATTTTTCACGCTCTTGGCGATAAGCACCAAAGTTAATACGATCAACTGGGCCTTTATCTGGCACATATTCAAAATCGGCTTTTACTTCAGTAATTTCATCTTCATCTGTAAATTGATTACCAATTTCGTTGTAATGAAGTCGCGCTAGGCTTGGATCTGGCAACGAACCATTTTCAAAACCGTCATGCTGTACAGTAGGAATGCTGCCTGTACCGTCAAAAGTATAGCTATTAATAACACCTACAACGTTAAAACGATCTCTACCAGCACGGTCGTTTTCGGCTGTTGAGCGAGATACATCAAATTTAGCTTTTAATGACTCGTTTACTTGCCAGTCAACGTTAATACCAAATGCTTTATTAGTTACATCACGTGAGTTACGTGTATGTGATACAAAGTCGCTTGCAGGGTCGCCACTTGGCGCGCCTAAGCCAACTTCTTGAGAGAAAGTTAAAAGCGTGCCTGTTTCAGGATCAATCGTTGCACTGCCTACGCGGTCTGGTTCAAACCAAGATGCTAAATCGCGTACTGTTGAGTCAACTTCGAATTTTGAAATCATACCATCAACAGTAATCGTAACATCGTCAGACGGTGCGTATTGAAGTACTAAACTTGCATTTGTACGCTCGCGGTCTTGCTCATCAACTACTTGGTCCCAGTTACGTGGAATGTAAGCATTTTCAAACAATACACCATCAGTTGGGTTAGAAATTGTTTGGCCACCGCGCCAACCTGCCGTTAAAATTTGGTTATTTTGAAGTTTACGTTGTTGATTAGTGATGGCAAAAAGCACACCTAGCTTGTCATCGTTAAACGTATTACTTATTAAGAATGATGTTGATGGAGATACTTCTTCAGAAAGGCTTTCGTACATACCTTTAACTGAACCTAAAATATGTAAACCACCAAAATCAAAAGGACGTGCTGTAGTTACGTTAACCGTACCACCAATGCCGCCTTCTTGAAGAGTTGCTGTATTACTTTTATAAATATCAGCACCAGTGATTTGATCCGCGGCCAATACATCAAAGTTAAATTCACGACCTGCGCTGTCTGTCGCAATTTGACGACCATTAACAAGTACAGTATTAAATTGTGGACCAAAACCACGAATAGTTACCGCTTGGCCTTCACCACCACTACGGTCAATTGCTACACCTGTAATACGTTGCAGAGATTCTGCTACGTTTAAATCAGGAAATTTACCAAGATCTTCTGCTTTAATCCCGTCTGTGACAACATTAGATGCTTTTTTATCCAACATTGATGAACGTAAGCTGCTGCGGATACCCGTTACTGCGATAACTTCAACATCTTCATTTACTACTGTAGGCGTGTTGCCTTCAGCGCCTTGAGCTGCAACGTTTCCGCTTGCCAATATGCCAGTGATAGCAATACTGATCGCGGTTTTCTTGTTGAACGATAACTTATTGTTAATTATCATTTTTTAAAAACTCCTGATTGTGTGTAGTCGTTGTGTCGTTGTGGTAGTGCATATAGTTTCAAATACTATTTATATTATAAATACTTTAAAACAGCAAAAAGTGCAACCTTTTCCTGAATTATAGATAGCATTTAATCACCGTATTTTTGCTTTTAATTTTCTTTAAATTAACATTGAAAGGCTGTGTTCACTCAGAAAAAGAGTAAATAATAACCTGCTCGTAATCCTCTCCCGGCAATAAATTAGCTTTTGGGAAATTTTCACGATTTGGCGCATCAGGCCAATTTTGCGCTTCAAAACACAAAGCTTGCCGTGCTTTAAAAGGCGCACCAACAAAGTTAGCAGTATATAGTTGCATACCTGGCTGAGTGCTTTTAAGCGTTAAATTAACCTTCGTGTGTGGCGAAGTTAATGTAGCCATCGTCTTTAAACTGCTGTCATCATTAAAAATATAGCAGTGATCAAAGCCATTTCCAGCTTCTAACTGAGGATGAACAGCGCTTAATGCCGCACCAACTTGAGCTGGCTTGGTAAAATCAAAGCAGGTGCCTGTAACTAAAGCGGATTCATTAAGTGGAATACTGGTTTTATCGATAGGAAGATAGTAATTGGTATTAACTTGAACAAGGTGTTCATTAATTGATTCGCTGCCATCAAGATTAAAGTAACAATGGTTGGTAAAGTTAACGAGCGTTTCTTTATTGGTTAGCGCTTTAAAGTGCAGAGTAAGCTCGCCGTTTTTAGCGCTAATAGTTTGCCAAACCTGCAACTCACCAGGGAAACCTTGTTCGCCGTCGGGAGAGCAATAATAAAGCTCAACTTGACTTTCAGTTTGTTTGGTTACTTGCCAAAGTACTTTATTAAAGCCTTTAACGCCGCCATGCAGGCTATTAGGACCGTTATTTGCTTCCAGTTGATACTGCGTACCAGATAAGTTAAAACGCCCCTTTGCAATGCGATTAGCGTATCGACCTACTGTAGCGCCAAGATAAAATGGATTTTCAAGATAGTATTGAGGGTCATCGACGCTAAGCGTCATCTCTTGTTTTTTAAATTTAATGCTTTTTATTATTGCGCCAAACGGCAAAATTTCAGCTGTTAAATTTTCACCATCACTGAGCTGAATAACTTGTAAAGGTTGGTCACTGGCAATAGATGTCACACGCATACTCCAATCAAATTACCGAATTAACATTTCCTGTTATAACGGCGCAACAATATATATTATAAATAGTATATAACTGAAGCCTGTAACTCAATCTAAATGCGTTAAAATTTCTCGACAAAAATTTACAGTTGCCGTCATATATTTACAATAATTCAGCTCAGCACGAGCTTATATAAAATATAAGCTTCGTAAGGTTAACTGCTTTGGTAAATATGCTCATTAAGCGCTGCTTTTTCGTCAATGCTAAGCGCTTGCTTTGTTTTAGCAATAAAATCGTATCTCACCATCACGGCTTTGCCTATCGCACAGCATTTATCGTGTTGCCATGCTTCTTGTCGAAGTGTGAAAGAGCTAGTGCCTATATGCTCTACAGAGGTTTTAACTGTCACCTCGTGACCATAAAATAATTCGCCTACAAACGACACTTCTACTTTGGCAATTATCAACTTCCAATCATGTGGATTTAAGTCCGGTGTAAAAAACTTAAAAATAGGTCCACGCGCGACTTCAAACCATACAGGGAGTACGGTATTGTTAATGTGTCCGAGTGCATCTGTTTCGCTAAAGCGCGGCATCACTTTTTCAATAAACATAAAAATCCAATAATAATTATATAAAGGTAAACCATGACGGACTTTATACGCGTTATTGATAACGCATTAAGCGATGAGTTTTGCGATGAATTTATTACCACATTCGCGCAAAGCCCGCATGTAAAACAAGGGGTAACATCGGGCGGTGTCGACTTAAAGAAAAAAGACAGCCACGATCTGCATTTAAATAATCACCCCGAATATGCACAACAATTAAAACATATACAACAAACGACTGCACAGCATGTTTTTAAGTATGTTGAAGAACATATTTTTATGATGATTGGGGCGTTTGGATTAAAGGTCTATCACCCAAAAACAGGTGAAGTAGTCGATTTAACTCAAGACAATTTTGAAGAAGTAGGTAAACCGCAACTACCTGTTTTAGTACAGCAAATTTTTAGACTTGGCAATATCCAGGCGCAAAAATACGAAGTAAATAAGGGTGGCTATCCTTACTGGCACAGTGAGGTATATCCGCAGCTACAACACAATGAAGCTTTGCATCGCGTGTTGTTATTTATGTTTTATTTAAACGATGTAGAAGAAGGTGGTGAAACTGAGTTTTACTATCAAAATCGTAAAATAGCACCTAAAAAAGGCACTATGGTAATAGCCCCAGGCTACTTTACACATACTCATAGAGGTAATAAGCCAGTATCAAACGATAAGTATATTTTAACCTCGTGGGTGCTGTTTAATCGTGCAGAACAAATATATGGTGCGCCAAAAAGTTAGCGCACCATAGCTTATATGATTAACCTAGTAGCTCATCAAATAAATCAAACAGTTGATCAAGCTCTTTAATAGTGTTGTAGTGCATACAACCAATGCGCACTACACCGCCTTTATCAAGCACATCTAACTGCTTGCATAAACCTTGCGCGTAAAAATTACCATCCCACACACATATATGCTGCTTACCTAAAAATTCTGAAACGGCGCGTGGCTCAAGCCCTTCAAAAATTAAAGCAAAAGTAGGTGTACGCTCATCCAAGCGATCAAAGTCATCAATACCAAACAACTTAATGCGTGGATAATTAACTAAGCGTGTTAAAAAGTGCTCACTAAGCGCCATTTCATGCTGCTTAGTTTTAGCAAAAGCGACGCTTAACTTTTCGCGGCGTGAATGGCTATCATCAAGCTCGCTTATTGCCGCAATGTAATCAACTGCCGCGATAAAACCCGCCATTGCTTCAAAGCTTTGTGTACCAGTTTCCCAGCGACTTGGCGCTACGTCTTTAGCGGGTTCTACCTTGTACGGTGTAAACCCTTCTAAATGTTCTTTTTTACCGTAAACCATACCTAAATGCGGGCCAAAAAACTTATATGCAGAGCAGGCTAAAAAGTCGCAATCAAGCGCTTGTACATCAACAAGTTCGTGCGGTGCGTAATGTACGGCATCAACATAAACAAGTGCGCCTACAGCGTGAGCAAGCTCTACAATGCGTTTAATATTATTAATTGAACCTGTGGTATTTGACGCATACGTTACCGCTACAAGCCTAGTATTGCTGTTTAATAAGCTTTCAAATTGCACCATATCTAAGCTGCAATCTGCTTCATTAATAAGCGCTGTATTTACAACAACGCCTTTATCTTCTGCGGCTTGCTGCCACGACGATACATTTGAGAAGTGATCGGCATTGGTTACAATTATTTCATCGCCAGCCTGCCAGTCGCGTGAAATAGCACGGCTAAAGCTAAATGTTAGGCTGGTCATGTTTGGACCAAACACAATTTGTTGTGAGCTAGGTGCATTAAGTAAATCAGCGCCTGCTTGGCGCGCATTCGCCATCAATTCAACCGTTTTATCACTTGAAAAAAACGCGCCACCTAAGTTTGAGTTGTAGTGCCCTAAATAAGCTGTCATCGCATTAAGCACCGATGTTGGTACCTGCGAGCCGCCTGGTCCATCTAAAAATATTGGCGATTTACCATCAACGGTCTGCATTAATGCAGGATACTGCTCACGTAATTGTGTTATGTTCATGCCTAACTCCCTTAAGACGTTAATACAAAACAATCCAGGTAACCTGGTTTGCTAGCATCAATTTTGTTCATAGGTGTTGCGTTATGCCACACTTGACGGTCATTTATTAATGCAAACATGCCGTCTTTTATTTCCATTTTAAAACAAGGCTCAGCTTGCTTGTTTTCGTATACAAGTAGCTCGCCACCTTCTAAATTTTCATGAGAAACACCGCATATACATACATGGTCAAAACCATCTTGATGCACGCCTTCTGGCGCTGCTGGCGTATCACTATTAATAGCAAGCATACGGAACTGATGAATTTCAATATCACGCTGCTCATCAATGCCGGTAAGTTGGCGAAACTCATTTACAATGCTTTTCATACCTTCTGACTCAAGTAAACTTTGCTCTAAGTTTTCGTAAGTGCGCTCTACATTACCTTGAAAAGTATTAATTGAATCGTCTTGAACAAATGCTTTGGCTTGCTGTAGCTTTATTTCACCATTTTGCATTTTAACTACTGAGTAACGACGTTTACGAAAGGCACCATCTGCATAAGGATTAGCAGGCAGGTTATCAAAAGAAGGCTTAACCAAATCAATATTTGCTTGGTTAACAAAACGTAGTTGCAATAAATTCTGGTTGTTTAATGCTGTCATAAAATCTCGCCTAAAATAATGAGAATATTGATGAGGATTTTAATGCATTTTGATAGGAATTTTTGCGCGATTAATTACTTTAAAAGTAACTTGAGACTAGATTTAATACAATAATATAAAAAAAGAAGCATGAACTATCTAATATTTATTTTAGCCAATAAAAAACCCGCCTAAGCGGGTTTTTAAACAAACTCTAAAAATTATACAGCTTGTTGAATAATCACGTTGTCTGCTTTTTTAGTGTAAGCAGGCATACGGTGGAAGTTCAAGTAACGGTATGTATCTGAAGCCGTTGCATTGATCTTCGCTGCATATTCTTGGTACTCAGCAGCTGTAGGTAGTCTACCTATGATTGCAGCAATTGCAGCAAGCTCAGATGATGCTAAGAATACGTTCGCGCCATTACCTAAACGGTTAGGGAAGTTACGTGTAGAGGTAGACACAACCGTTGCTTTATCTGCAACACGTGCTTGGTTACCCATACATAGTGAACAACCTGGAGTTTCGATACGTGCGCCAACACGACCAAAAATACCGTAGTAACCTTCTTCTGTAAGTTGGTCTTTGTCCATCTTAGTAGGTGGAGCAACCCAAAGCTGAGTCGGAAGTTGACCTTTAAAGCCATCAAGCAACTTACCAGCAGCACGGAAGTGACCAATGTTAGTCATACAAGAACCGATGAATACTTCATCAATTTTCTCGCCAGCAACATCAGAAAGAAGACGCGCATCATCTGGGTCATTGGGAGCACAAAGAACTGGCTCTTTAATCTCAGCTAAATCAATTTCAACGATATGCTTGTACTCTGCATCAGCGTCAGCTTCCATTAATTCTGGGTTAGCTAACCAATCTTGCATTGCAGTAATACGACGTTCAATCGTACGTACATCGCCGTAACCTTCAGAAATCATCCACTTAAGCATAACAATGTTAGACTCAAGGTACTCAGAGATAGACTCTTTAGATAACTTAACAGTACAACCAGCAGCAGAACGCTCTGCAGATGCATCTGATAATTCAAACGCTTGCTCAACAGTAAGGTGCTCAACGCCTTCAATTTCTAGTACGCGACCAGAGAATTCGTTAATTTTACCTTTTTTCTCAACTGTTAATAAACCTTGTTTGATACCGTAGTAAGGGATTGCATGAACAAGGTCACGTAACGTGATACCTGGTTGCATTTCGCCTTTAAAACGAACCAAAATAGATTCAGGCATATCAAGTGGCATAACACCCGTTGCTGCTGCGAATGCTACTGCACCCGAACCTGCTGGGAATGAAATACCTAATGGGAAACGTGTATGTGAATCACCACCAGTACCTACGGTATCTGGTAATAACATACGGTTTAACCACGAATGAATAATACCATCACCTGGACGAAGTGAAACACCGCCACGGTTCATGATGAAATCAGGAAGCGTATGGTGAGTGCTTACATCGATAGGCTTAGGATAAGCTGATGTATGACAGAATGACTGCATTGTTAAATCTGCAGAGAAACCTAAACATGCTAAATCTTTAAGTTCATCACGTGTCATAGGACCTGTTGTATCTTGCGAACCAACAGTTGTCATTTTAGGCTCACAGTACTGACCTGGGCGAATACCTGCAACGTTACAAGCTTTACCAACCATTTTTTGCGCTAGTGTGAAGCCTTTATCAGAAACTTCTGTTGCTGTTGGTACTTTAAATGTATCAGTTGCGCCTAAGCCAAGAGATGTACGCGCTTTATCAGTTAAACCACGACCGATGATTAGTGGAATACGACCACCAGCACGAACTTCATCTAAAATCACATCAGATTTAAGTTCAAAAGTAGAAATCACTTTATCAGTACCATGTTGCTTAACAACACCTTCGTACGGATAAATGTCGATTTGCTCACCCATGTTGAGTTCATCAACATTTAATTCGATTGGTAATGCGCCTGAATCTTCCATTGTGTTGAAGAAGATTGGAGCAATTTTATTACCTAAACATACACCGCCAACACGCTTGTTTGGTACGAACGGGATATCATCGCCCATAAACCAAAGTACAGAGTTAGTTGCAGACTTACGAGAAGAACCCGTACCAACAACATCACCTACGTAAGCAAGTGGTAAACCTTTAGTTTTTAATTCTTCAAGCTGAGTAATTGGACCTACTTCGCCCGCTTTATCAGGTGTAATACCGTCACGTTCAATTTTTAGCATTGCTAAAGCATGAAGTGGGATATCTGGACGAGACCATGCATCTGGTGCAGGTGACAAGTCATCAGTATTTGTTTCGCCAGTTACTTTAAATACAGTAACTGAGATCTTTTCAGCAACAGCTGGCTTATTAGTAAACCATTCTGCATTTGCCCAAGATTCGATAATTTGCTTAGCGAATGTGTTACCCGCCTTTGCTTTTTCTTCTACATCGTAGAACGCATCAAACATAAGTAATGTATTTGAAAGGCCTTTAACTACGATTGGTGCAAGTGTTTCGTCATCAAGTAGGTCAATCATTGGTGCGATATTGTAACCGCCCAACATTGTACCTAACAATTCTGCCGCTTTTTCTTTAGAAACAAGTGGAGAATTAGTTTCACCTTTAGCTAAAGCTGCTAAAAATCCCGCTTTAATATAAGCAGCATCATCAACACCTGCTGGTATACGCTGAATGAACAAATCTAAAATGAATTCTTCTTCACCTGCTGGTGGAGTTTTTATTAATTCAATAAGATCAGCAGTTTGCTGAGCATCTAATGGCGCTGGTACGATACCTAACGCGGCACGTTCTTCTACGTGTTTACGATATTCTTGTAGCACAATATTGCCCTCTTGGTGACGTGAAAGTATCCGGTAGCGCTTCAAGCGCAAATAAGTTACCCAATACTTATAGTATTCTAACGCGTAATTATAAAGCTTTTATGGATAGATGAAAATCCATCCAGTTGCGCAACTGATTATACCGATTATAAATACTATGAATAGTGGTTGTAGTAAAAACTATTTTCATGAATACTTATTAAGTAATAATCATTACCATTAACCAATATTAATTTATTATAGCCATAAAAAAACCCAGCACTTGGCTGGGTTTTTATTACAAACTATTTAATTAACGTAAAACTTTAACGTTTTTGATAGTTTTGATATGCGCTTCTACACGACGGTTTTCTGCATTTGCAGCTTTAGTGTTTGCATCATTTTTAAGACGCTCTTCACCTAAACCAACTGTAGTAATACGGTCTTTAGCAATGCCATCAGAAACTAATTGCTCAGCTACTGCATCAGCACGTTTTTTAGATAACCATTTGTTGTAAGTTGCTTTACCTACAGAAGAAGTGTGACCTTCTAAAAGTACTGTTGTATCTGGGTACTCTTTTAAGAATGCAGATACTTTTTCAATATCGTTTAAGTACTGAGTAGATACTGCTGAAGCATTGTTAGGGAAAGTCACTAATAAGCTTACAGTTACTTCTTTATCTTCATATAAAGTACAACCAGTGCCATCAACTGCATCAGTCATAGGTGTGTTAGCACACTTATCGTCTGCATCAGCAATGTTATCGTTGTCGCTATCTGTAGGAGCTACAGCTACTTCAACAACTTCAGGAGCTGGCTTAACTGGCTCAACTGGTGCTGAATTTTGGCCGAATAAGTAGTTAATACCTATTTTAGCGCCTACATCAGTGTAACCACGGTCAAGACCTTGGTATACAGCTGTTTCAGCATTAACAAATAAGCCATCTGTAATGAAATGTTGGTAACCAACACCTGCATTTAAGAATGTGTTGTCATCTACTACGTCCATTTCTTTAATACCGAAAAGACCGTAGAAAGGACCGCCATTTAAATGGTAAAGAGCATCAATACCGTAACGCTCGCCATCAATACTGTTGCGGTTACCAGCAACTTTATCAAAAGCATTAAAATCCATATCTGCATATTCAAGACGTGCGCTCCAGTAATCACTGAAACGGTAACCAGCTTCAACACCCCAGCCAGTTGATTCATTCACGTCAAGACCAGCTTGAGCACGCATGTTTTTCCAAGATGCGTCATAGTAGTCGCCAAATGCGCCAATGTAGAAACCTTCTTCTTTATCAGCAGCGAATGTAGATGCGCTAGTTGCAGCCAACGCGATTGCAATTGTAAGTGATTTTAATTTCATTGTTTTCTTCCCATTTGAACAATTTTAAATTGTAGCTAATCGATACTAGCTCAATCAGTTTTATATAGACTAACTGAGCCTTTGTTAATCAATACTTAACGAAAAATAAAGTTTATAACTTTTTTCTATGCCCTGTCACAACACACATCCACTTACTATAGGCGAAATTGAAACTTTATTGAAAAATAAATATAGTAGTTTTTTGTAAATTAGTACTTAGCAAGGAATGTAAGAGCAATTAAATGCACTTATAAATGCAAAGAAATATTGCTTGGCTTTAATTCGGCGCATAATACCATCAGAATTAACATTCCCCTAGATATATGCGCATATTTGATTAAAAAATGACTCTTTTTAATCATGTAGTTATATTAAATGTTAAGAATTAAGTACCACAAAAGGTTTGGTAATCATTATCATTTATCGGTGAAGTTTGAAATTCTGATAATTTTTCACTATCAGAATACGGGCTACCCGCTACTTTTATAAAGCGCTGTAGTAACTCACTAGACCCTGTAGCGTCATATTGTGTAATTATTTCTTCGATCACATGATTACGCGGTATTACACGAGGATTTGCAGCTCTCATTACTTCATAACTATTATTGTCAGTTAAGCTTACCCACTTAGCTCTCCATTCAATTAGCGACTCAGGTACGACTGTTTCTCCTTTTAAGGATTCAGTAAGCACATCGAAAGTATTGGTGTAATCGAGCTGGTTATCTTTTAATAGTGTTAACAACTCTGCGATTAACTCGCCATCACTGCTGCTAGATTCATTTAAACCCAGTTTTTGTTCCCACATAGCAGTAAACCCAATATTAAATTGCTCAGCAAAGCTATTAATATATGGCGTCATTAACGTAACAGCCTGCTCGTCATTATTATTAATAAGTGGTATTAAACTCTCGGCCAAGCGTGCGCAGTTCCAGTTAGCCATATTTGGCTGATTCCCAAAGGCATACCGACCTTGTTTATCGATAGAGCTAAATACGGTGTCAAAATCAAAATTATTCATCATGGCGCAGGGGCCGTAATCAATGGTTTCTCCGCTCACTAGCGTATTATCGGTATTCATTACTCCATGAATAAAGCCAACACGCATCCAGCTCACAACTAGCTTAACTTGGTTTTTAATCACACCGCCTAAAAATGCTAAATAGCGCTGTGGTCCTGTGTCGGTTATTTCTGGATAATGTCGCTCTATAGCTAAATCAGCTAAATTTTTAAGCCCTTCAACATCGCCTTGCGTCGCTAAATATTGAAACGAGCCAACGCGGATATGACTGGTTGCTAAACGAGTAACTATTGCGCCTGCTTGTGGTGGGTTACGATAAACCGTTTCACCGCTGCCAACGACCGCTAAACATCGGGTAGTTTTAATGCCTAGTGCATGCATTGCTTCGCTCATTACGTATTCACGAATAGCGGGCCCAAGTGCACAACGGCCATCACCCCCTCTTGAATAAGGAGTAGCGCCAGAGCCCTTTAATTGAATATCCCATAACTGGTTTTCATTGTCAGTAATAGCCCCTAATAAGTGGGCTCGTCCGTCACCTAAACGTGGTGAAAAATGTCCAAATTGGTGCCCAGAGTAACCAAGTGCTACTGCAGGAATCGCCTGCTTTTCATTACCGCTAAAAGTATTAGCACGTAAATCATCAGCGACATTAATATTAAACTGTTTTGCTAAGCTCTCGTTCCACAGCAATAACTGAGGGGAGGCAACACTTGCAGGGAAATCTTCAATCGCGAAGTTTTCCGCAATATCTGTGTATCTTGGCACTAATTTCATGGTAATTCCTATTATTGCTGACTTATACCCACGCGGTTATCACCTACACCATAGGCCACAATTAAGCTTAGCTCTTGCATACTTAAACCACTTTGCTTTTGCATTTCATTAAAAAAGGCTTGGGCTGCACTCAGTGATTTTTTGGTTTGTAAGCCGCCGTCTATAATTTTATGAGCACGCAAATAATTCTCTACATCGCGTGATAGTAAAAAAGTATCTTTACCAAGTGCTCGTAGCGCATAAGGTCCTGTATTTCCGCCTAAACGCGAACCATGCTTTTTTAAATACGCCCATAAACCAATAATATCGTCTGTTGGCCAATTAGCGACAAACTGGCTAAAACTGCCATGTTCTTGTGCTATTTCGTGGATCATGTAAGCATTTTCGGTAATTGTTTTTACTTTTTTATAGTTACGAACAATTCGCTCATCCGTTGCTTTTTGTTCCAGCATATCGGGTGGCATCATTAATAATTTATCAACACTAAAATCCCAAAAAACCTCTCTAAAGCCCGGCCACTTATTATTAATTACTGACCAATAAAAGCCGCTTTGAAATACTTTTCGAGTAAATTCTTCAAGCCAATCGTCGTCACTTAACGTGCTTAGTTGTTTTTTAGATAGCGGTTTTGCAAGTAATAACTTAAGCATCTTTTCAGAGCCTTTTCGCTCTACCGCTCGCTTATAAATATCGCTAAATTTTTCCATACTAATTAAATACCTCACTACTTATATTGCTAGTGTACGAGAAAAGCACCCAATACGTAACCACTCCCATTATGGATGAATGAATATGTATTTAGTAGCTTGACACCTAGACGGCTAAAATGCTTTAATCGCCGTAATTACCCTATTTAAATTGCAGCGGTTTGTAAGTTTTTACTCTACAAACAGGTGCAAAGGGCTAGAAGAGGTGCGTTATTCAGGTAGTGTATGTTAGGAGCGCAAACTCCAGTGAGCATACGTGAGGGGAATTAACGCCGAGAAGTAATCACTTTTGCGAAGTGTTTATTTCGGGCGACTAGGTTGAACCCTAGCGACTGTCACCAATAGCTGTTTATAACAAGCAGCTTATTAGTTTGGTGGAGAGCTTCTGGTCTTAAATATTAAGGCCGTGCGCCCTATTATTTTAAGCCCATTCGCTCTTCGAATTATTAGTTCGAACGACGTTAATGCGGCTCCTTCCATAAAGCTTTTTAACTCTTCGAATAACTTATAAGTTCGTGAGAGATGATCAACAACTTCAATTTAAACGACTACTCATTGTGGACCGCGCTTGTTACGCCATTTGATCAACACGGCGATGTTGACTACAACACGTTAACTAAGCTGGTTAGCGAGCAAGAAGCGGCACATAACGGTATTCTACTACTTGGTAGTACGGGCGAAGGCTTGGCGCTAACGCAAGAAGAGCAGCAAGCCATTGTTGAATACGTATGCCAGCTAAAACCAGCGGTACCATTAATGGTTGCTGTGGGCGGTAGTAACTTAAAGCAACAAATTGAGTGGGTTAACTATTGTAATACACTACCCATTCATAGCTTTTTACTTGGCTCACCCCTTTATGCAAAGCCCGGCGCTATAGGCCAAACTCATTGGTTTGAAAGCCTACTTAATGCAAGTGCTCACCCGTGTATGCTTTATAACGTACCGGGGCGTAGTGCTGTTAGCATCCCAACGGCAACAATTCAAAACTTACAAAATAATAAAAATTTATGGGCGTTAAAAGAAGCGAGCGGCAGCATTGCTCAGTTTGAAGCTTACCGCCAAGCTGCGCCTAATTTAGCTATTTTTAGTGGCGACGATGCGCTAATGCCTTATTTTGCACAAGCAGGTGCAAAAGGCTTAGTGTCGGTAGCTGCAAACGCATGGCCCGCACAAACTCACGAGTTTGTTAAACGCAGTTTAAGTGGTCAACATCCTAATTTATTTGCTCAGTGGACTAGTGCCATTAATAGCCTATTTGCTGTCGCAAACCCCATTCCCGTAAAGGTATTGATGCATTTGCAAGGCCGCTTAAGCAGCCCGCAACTTCGTCCACCTTTAACACACCTTGAGTTAACTCAAACCGATTGCATCACAACTGCAAACAACACCATTTTATCTTGGCATTAAATACAGGTTTTTATAATGAGCTGGTTAGAACTATTAAATAATTTAGAATCGGGCGCAGTACGCGCAGCATCACAAAACGAAAGCGGCCAATGGCAAGCTAACGTAGAAGTAAAAAAAGGCATTTTAGAAGCTTTTAAAAATGGCACTAATACTGAGTTTGCAGGCGGTTTTGTTGATAAACACAACTTAGCTCCACAAGAGTTTAGTACTGATGATGGCGTACGTATGGTGCCGGGTGGATCTAGTGTTCGCCGTGGTGCTTATGTTGCTAAAGGCACTATTATTATGCCACCAGCGTATGTAAACATCGGTGCATATATCGACGAAGGCACAATGGTAGATAGCCACGCATTAGTTGGCTCGTGTGCACAAGTAGGTAAAAACGTACATTTAAGTGCAGCAGTGCAGCTTGGTGGTGTACTTGAGCCAATTGGTGCAAGCCCAGTAGTTGTCGAAGACGATGCATTTATTGGCGCAGGCTGCGTTATTGTTGAAGGGGTAGTCATTAAAAAAGGTGCAGTGCTTGCACCAGGCGTGCGTTTATCTGCGACTATTCCAGTTTACGACTGCGTAAACGAGCGCCAACTAGATAAAGGCGAGCCTATTCCTGAATATGCCATTGTAATACCGGGCTCTCGTCCTGCGTCAAACGAATGGGCACGCAAGCAAGGCTTAAGTATGTCGTGTGCGTTAATTGTCAAATACCGCGACGAACAAAGCGATGCATCATTATTACTTGAAGAGGTTTTACGATAATGAGCTTTTTGAGCACGCCTATCAAAACTGCTGTAAATACTATTACACAACAACTTGATACACCTTTTTTTGTTTACGACCTAGATCAACTAAACACGCATCTTGCGCGTTTAGTTGCGCAAACCGATGTAAAACTGTGGTACGCGGTAAAAGCAAACCCACTGTCTAAAATTATTCAAAGCTTAGACAACGCCGGTTTTAATTTTGACGTAGCAAGTAAAGGTGAGCTTGAGCAAGTATTAGCACAAGGTATTAGCTCACAGCGCGTGCTCAACACGGGGCCTGCAAAAAGCCCCAAACAAATTAAACACTTTATTGAGCGCGGCGTACGTATATTTGTAGCCGAAAGCCTCAATCAAGTCCGTTGGTTAAACCAACAAGCACAACTACAAAACACGCAGTTACAAGTACTTTTACGTGTACAGTTGCGCTGGCCTGAAGGTGAAAAAAACCCATTGGGTGGCGACAGCCTTACCCCATTTGGTTTGGGTTGTAATGAATGGCAAGCACTTAATGTAGCCGACTACCCTGCACTTAAGTTTGACGGCTTACATATTTTTCAGTGGGGCAACATGCTTAGCACGCAAAAGCTAAGCGAATTGTGGTCACAAATGATTGCACCACTTAGCCAACTTGCCGGCGATTTAAATATTAGCCTTAAAATTCTCGATTTAGGTGGTGGTTTAGGTATTCCCTATACACAAAGCGAAACAACACTTGATTGGGATGACTTAATAAAGGCGCTCGCTAAAATTAAAAATGATGCGGGTGTAGAAGAGTTGTGGATGGAGCTTGGTCGCTATGCCGTTGGCGAATGCGGTCATTACGCCAACCCAGTAGTCGAACGCAAACAAAACTACAATCAAGAACAAGTCATTTTAAGCGGCGGTATAAATCACCTATTGCGCCCCGCTGTTACCAGCCAAGATTTCCCTGCTGCATTACTGCGCGAGTCCAGTGCAAAAACTCAAGCGGTCACTTTATACGGGCCGCTTTGTACCGCGCTTGATTGCTTGGGTGAGCATAACCTACCAAGCGATTTAAATGAGCACGACTGGCTAGTGTTTAGCCAATGCGGTGCTTACGGCTTTACCGAAAGTATGCCGTATTTTTTATGCCACGAGCTAGCTGCCGAGTATACCTTGCAAAACGGTGAGCTTACCTGTGTTCGCCAAGCTGAAAATGCCAGTCATTATTTAAGGTAATAACTATGAGTAATACAACCCACATCAGCCAAGAGGACATTGTAGTAGGGGAAGTTGCAAACGGCTTACCACTTACAATTCCTGTTTATCGCTTAAAAGGCGATGGCACAGGACCTAGTGTTTATATTCAGGCCAATATGCATGGCGCTGAAGTGCAAGGTAACGCGGTTATTTTTCAGCTACTTGAGCAATTAAAACACCTTAATCTTAATGGCGATATTACATTAGTACCCTATGCCAACCCAATTGGTTGCAATCAAAAATCTGGCGAGTTTACCCTTGGTAGGTTCGACCCGATTACGGGTACTAATTGGAATCGCATGTACCACTACAATAAAAATTTAGTGACGCAGTTTGCACAAAATCATACTCAGTATGATGACGCTACATTAAAAAGTAACTTTAAACAGGCGCTTATTGACGAAGTAGACAGCAAACTCAACGGCCCTGCTTATTTACTTAATACGGGTAAACGCATTGCGCTTAACTTACAAAAGCTCGCTCATCAGGCTGATATAGTACTCGATTTACACACGGGGCCTATTTCAAGCAAACACTTGTATTGCCCAACTTATGCAACCGACAGCGCGCGCTATTTTAATATTGAACATGTACTGCTTATTCCGAGTGATTTTGACGGCGCTATGGACGAAGCTAACTTTTGCCCATGGTGGCATTTAAGTGATGCACTTTGCGAGCAAGGCCGTGAATTAACCATTCCCGTAGAAGCATTTACTGTAGAGCTAGGCAGCCAAGAAAAAATAGACTTAAAAGAAGCACTACACGATGCAAACAGTATTTTAAGTTACTTAAATCATAAGCGCGTACTGCAAAACGCAACGAATACCCCTGCTGATATTACTCGTTATGCGTGTAATTTAGATGACTATTTTGCTTACTACGCCCCCATTGGCGGTATGGTTGAATACATAGCACCACTTGGCGGGCACATTAAAGCTGGTGAGCCTATTGCTAATATTTTACGGATGGAACGCTACTTAAGCGAGCAACCACTGCAGACACTTACTCTAGATTGCGATGCAATTGCCATTTTGCACTTTGCCTCAGCGAGTGTTAACCAAGGCACCGAGCTTTATAAGTTTTTTACTAACATATTTGAGCTTTAGCTCACCCTTCTCATTGCGTGAGAGCAGATTAACTAAAATAATTAATCTGCATTAAAAAAGCGGCCTAGGTCGCTTTTTTTCTGATCTATATTTACTTTATATACGTATACTGGTTGCTGTGAATACAAATTCAGTAAAAGTTCACCGTTACATATGTAAAAAGACGTTATAATTAAATTAACGCATACAACAACCCGAACTCACAAGGAATTACAATGAGCTGGCGCCACTGGATCACACTTTCTGCCTTAATAAGTACAGCGACCTTCGCACAAGAAGAAGTTGCTACAAACGAGCAAGATAACGACATCGAACTTGTAAAGCAGTGTATTTTAAATGAAGTAATTGGCGGAGACGGTAAACAGACATTAGACGATCTTCGTAAAAAGTGTTCAGCTCTTGAAGAAAACAAACAACTTACCGCGCTTGATAAACGCCAAGCTCGAGAAGAAGTCGGTAAAAAAAATAGAAACGTAATTACGCCACATAAGCGTAACTATATTTTACCGCTTTCGTACGTATCACACCCAAACGATCGCCCTTTTGATGGTTTTGACGAATTAACAGATGATAACGATGGTGAGCCACTAGACAACCTAGAAGCAAAATACCAGCTTTCAATCAAAGTGCCTCTATATGATGACTTTTCTGATGAAGACCAAGCCATATTTTTTGGCTTTACTCTGCAATCTTACTGGCAGCTTTATAACTCAGAAATCTCTTCTCCATTTCGTGAAACCAACTACGAACCAGAAATATTTTGGATAAACTACCTCGACCCAGAAAACGTATTATGGGGCGACGAAATGGCAATTTCACTAGGTATTTCGCATCAATCAAATGGTCGCAGCCAGCCAAACTCGCGTTCGTGGAACCGTATTTATGCAGACTTTATTTGGGAAAACAGAGGCTTTGTTTTTAGCTTTAAACCTTGGTACCGCATAGCTGAGGACGAAAAAGACAACGTTTTAGAAGCTAAAGGCGACGATAATCCAGACATATACAAATACATGGGCTATTTTGAATTTAGTGGTGCATACCGTCTTAACGATCATGAATTTAGCTTCATGACGCGTAACAACTTAAATTCAGAAAACCGTGGTGCAATTCAACTCGACTGGTCATTTCCGTTATGGGGTCGCGTTCGTGGTTATGCACAATACTTTAACGGTTATGGCGAAAGCTTAATTGATTACAACGCGGATGTAGAACGTATTGGTGTAGGTATATTATTAACTGACTTGTTATAAAACGAGCTCACAAAAAAGCCAAGCATTGCTTGGCTTTTTGTTTTTCGACATTAAACAATTATTTTTTAACCGCAAACACACCTTCAAACTCTGCAACTACATTGTCACCATCATAAATAGTAACAGGCACAATATAGGTTGCTTTACCGTCGGTTTCTAAATCGCTTAACTTGCCCTTACATGTTTGTATATCAACACAACCACGTGGGTCTGTAGTAAGCGGTTTTAAGTACTTAATGTTAGCATCGGCCAATACAATATTACCTTCAAGCCCAGCTTCTTTAAGTGCTAAGTACGTAGCGCCCCAACCTGTTAGCGTGGCCAAGCTATAAATAGACCCTGCAAACATCGTGTTATGTAGGTTTAAGTTAGCGTCAAGGTCGGCACTGGTTGTAAATTGCCAATCGGTATAGCTTTCTACCTTAATGCCCATCGCGTCACTAATTGGAATAGACTCACGCCATATATTTTGTAGTACTTGCGTCCAATTAGGGTGGCGGAACCAACCTGGTTCACATGGCTTTTGCTTTACCATTTTAAAGTGTTGAACATCGCCATATGCTAAATGCGCTTTTTCTTTTAGTTCATAACCGTGGCGCTTATAAAACTCAAGTGCTCGTTCGCGTGCAAACAATACAAGTTCATCGGCATTTTGAACCCATGCAATTTTTTCAAGCTCATGAAGCAAACGACTACCAATATGCTGGTTACGATTACCCTCAGCAACTGCCATATAGCGCACTTGTGCTTGCTCATGATTGTTAAAGTGCAAACGTGCTACGCCTAGCACTTCACCTTCTTTATTTTTTATAAAGCGATGCTCAGAATCTTGTTCCATATCGTCTTGTTCAGAGCCACGAGGCTCGCCCCAAGGCGCGCGTAATACCTGCCAACGCAATTGATAATACGCTTGCCAATCTTCGCTACTTTGTGGGGTGCTTACCTGAAACATACATACTCCTGTTGTTATATAAGCCGCAAATAAAAGTCAAAAAAGGCTACGGCGTTATACTAATCGTATTGGTTATCTACCAAGCTAAAAAAATAAAATAATTAAATTGATTGGTATTATTATGGCAAATACCATACTCCATCCTAAAAAAACTGCAAATACGATTTTGGTGATGCCTGCAAAATAACGTAAAAAATAATAGCAAAGGGCATTGCGCTTTAACGTTGCTAGTTTATGCTGAGAATATGACTGAAAAAATCAATTATATAAATTCACTGACGGGTTTGCTAAGCGATCAATTTATTGAAAATAGCCACAGCATTGGTCAGTTAATATATTGGCATAAATGCAGTGGTGATCACATTCAAGTACGTGAGCACGAGCAGTTACGCTGGTTACTTATTAACGACACCCTTCAATCTGTTATTGATTTAAATAATCCGAGCTTATTACTTTTTCCGCATTTATTGTACTTAGATAAGCATTGGCAAGCTCTTAAGCCGCCACAAAAAGTGTTAGAACTTGGTCTTGGCGGCGGTGCAATTCGTAATTATTTACAACACAAATACCCTAAAGCACAAATAACATCGGTTGAAAAAAACGCCGATATTATTGATTGCTATACCCAGTTTTTTTCGTCAAATAAAAATGAGCAATTGCTTTGCGCCGATGCGCAACAGGTTTTAAAAAGTGCGCTAAATGTTGATTGGGTTATTCTAGATTTATTTAGCCAAATAGATGCGCCTCGATTTTTATTTGAAGAGGCATTTTATAAAAAAATCTACTCGGCTTTAAATAACAACGGCGTGCTATTTATTAACTTTTTATCGCAGCATGAGTCGCAACTAAAGCAACTTCAGCAGCTGTTACTCGATGTATTTGGTTGTAACGTCAGCCCGCAAAAAATTACGGGCTATGTAAATCATATTGTCGTGGTAACCAAAAACTTAAACAGATAAGTTAAACGTAACGGGCCCATCGTTACACAAGCTTACTTGCATATCGGCACCAAACTCACCTGTGGCTATTGTAAGCCCCAACTCTTTAGCTTGAGCAACAAAGTACTCGTAAAGCTCATTAGCTTGGCTTGGCGTTGCCGCAGATGAAAAACTAGGGCGCATACCCTTTTTTGTATCAGCCGCTAGCGTAAATTGCGAAACAACAAGTAACTCACCTTTAATATCTTTAAGGCTTAAGTTCATTTTGTCGTTTTCGTCAGTAAAAATACGATAATTACTTACTTTGTGTAAAAGCTTGTCGGACGTTTGCTTGTCGTCGTGTTTTTCAACACCTAATAGCAACAATATACCATTGCCAATTTCGCCTACTACTTGGTTATTAATTTCTACTTTGGCATGCTTTACACGCTGTATTAAACCTTGCATTTAAACTGTGTCCTTTATTGCTGGTTCATCATCTTCTAGTTCAAGCTCAGGTGTTTCTGGAATATCATTTGGGCTAATGCACGCTGTAAATTCAGCGCCAAGCAAAACAACTACCCACGACAAATACACCCATACAAACAAAATAGGAATGGTAGCTACTGCACCATAAATAACTTCATATGATGGAAAATGGCTAATATAAAGTGCAAATCCTTTTTTAGTCAGCTCAAATAAAAGTGCCGCAAAAAAAGCGCCAGGTATTGCCGCTCTAAACGACACGCGCGTATTAGGCACTAAGGTGTAGAGCATAATAAAGCCCACCATCGAAATCCCGTACGGCAATAACTTTAACAAAAATCCGCTAAACCCAGGAATTCCCTGATCTGCAAACGATACCAAAGATACAATGTAAGAGGTAACACCAATACTGGCACCGAGCAACATAGGCCCTAAGCTCAAAACCATCCAGTACACAGCAAATGAGATCATCATTGGGCGTTTTTTCTTAATTCGCCAAATTCGGTTTAATGTGGCATCTACATTGCGTATTAACAGTAAGGCTATTGCAGCTAAAAAGCCAATACCTACTGCCGTCATTTGGTTGGCATTGCCCGCAAAGGAGCTAATGTGCTCTCTAATAACA
Source organism: Pseudoalteromonas sp. TAE56 (assembly GCF_000497955.1). Classification (NCBI taxonomy): domain Bacteria; kingdom Pseudomonadati; phylum Pseudomonadota; class Gammaproteobacteria; order Alteromonadales; family Pseudoalteromonadaceae; genus Pseudoalteromonas; species Pseudoalteromonas sp. TAE56. Next base: position 48,244 of record NZ_AUTN01000138.1, on the reverse strand, counting down.
TCGGTAGAAGTAGGGACAAAGTTGGTAAACAAAAAGCTCTCAATTTCCATGCGAGTAGATTCAAAGCCCGGAAAAGCCGAAAATATAGCAACACCCACCGCAATTAATGGCACTAACGACAGAAGTGTCACGTAAGCAAGGTAACCTGCATTAACCGTTATTTGATCGTCTATACAACGATTAAAATACTGCATCCACCAACCAGGTTGCTGGCGTATAAAGGACTTAACTTGCTGTTTGTAATGTGAGAGCTTATCATTCATACAATTGACTTGTGCTTATATAGTTTTGATTATAATAACAATCAGCGCCATAATTTACAGCACTAACGCACGTAAACAGGAATTCAAATGAAAAAACAAACATTACTCAGTGTTTCAATGCTTGTAGTAACACTTACTTTAACTGGCTGCCAATCAGCTTATTACTCTGCAATGGAAAAAGTGGGTGTTCATAAACGCGATATTCTTATTGACCGCGTAGAAGAAACCAAAGACTCTCAAGAAGAGTCACAAGAAGAATTTAAATCGGCACTAGAGCGCTTAACGACTCTAATCGATTTTAATGGTGGCGAATTACAAGACACTTATAATCAGTTAAACGACGATTACGAGTCGAGCTTAAATGCCGCTAACGAAGTCTCAACTAACATCAATAAAGTAGAAGACGTGGCAGAAGCGCTGTTTGATGAGTGGGGCGATGAGTTGGAGCAATACAAAAGCGCATCACTTAAACGTGAAAGCAGCAAAAAGCTAGCCGCGACTAAGCGTCAATTTGATCAGCTATTACGCTCAATGCGCAGCGCAGAGAGTAAAATGGAGCCAGTATTAACTTCGCTTCATGATAACGTTTTATACTTAAAGCATAACTTAAATGCACAAGCGGTATCGGCTATTAAAGGTGAATTCACTAACCTTAAGCGCGATATTCAATTGTTGATGAACGACATGAACAAATCGATTGCCGATTCAAACAAATTTATTGAACAAATGAATAGCGCTGGCTAATCATTTGTTACTTTAACAAGCCTGCTTAATTGCAGGCTTTTTTATGTTAAAGGGAATGCTAAAAGGGATTTACAATGAAAAGCTTTTTAATCGCAACAATGCTCTTATGTATACTAACGGCCTGCGGTGCACCTAATAATATTAATCGTATAACCAACCCCAACTCAGTTATAGTTATTAACGATAAAAACGGTCGTTATAAAAATTTATACACAGGTGAAAAAACATATCCCACCACCTGTACTGAAAACTGCTACCCAACCCACCCAGACTTACTATGCAAAACCGGCAGCGAAAACTGCCAGTATCAAGGCCAGCAAACTAAACCACAACTTAGCACCGGCTATACTGTGCGCTGGCTTGGTCACGCTAGTTTTGTAATTAACACCCCAAATGGTCAAAGTGTGCTGTTTGATCCGGTAAAAAATCAGTTTGATTCTCCAGTCGCACTTGGCTTTAAACTCGGCGGTGGTATTTATCGTAAAGCAGGCGCTTGGCCTAGTGAACAAGAACTGGAAAATATTGATGCGGTAATGTATTCGCATATTCATTACGATCACTTTAATAAAGCCGACATACAAAGCATTGGCAATAAACCTCGCTATTTAACGCCACTCGGTATGGCCGACAACTTCCCCACCGGCGGTTTTAATATTAGCGAAATGCCATGGTACTCAACAACCAACATTGACGGCTTAGTTATTAATGCCGTGCCAGCTCATCATTTTAGCGCTCGAGTATTGGTGCCCTTTATTTACGAAGATAACAATAAAGACTTATGGAATGGCTGGCTGCTTGAACAAAACGGCAGTACCTTATTTTTTGCAGGCGATACGGGCTACTCAAAGCACTTTAAAGATATACAGCAAAAATATGGCGATATAGATGTGTGCTTAATACCAATCGCATCTTACTACAGTAAAGAAAGTGGCAAATTTTATCGCTACGTTCACACTACACCAGAAGACGCGCTTAACGCAGCACAAGAGCTTAACTGCAAAGTAATGATACCGTGGGGATACGGTAACTCAAGTTGGAAAATGGGCGACCACTCTAGCCACTCTGCTTTGCTACGTTTATTACACATGGTTAAAAAAATGGATGCTAAAACACCGCTGTATATTTTAAACGAAGGCGAAAGTATTTCACTGTAACTATTTACTTAGCTGTTTTAAGATTGTTATTACATTAAGACAAATCCACAATAAAATTGAGAAATTAATGAAAAAATTAGCACTCGCCTTAAGCTTTTTATTAAGCACGCCTGCAATGGCCATTGATGTTGAACATACATCAACTCCAATTACTATTGATGGCGTATCAGAAAGTGCGTGGGATAAAGCCACTTGGCACGATATGCCTTATTTAATGGATGGCACACTGCCATCAAACGATGCCGATTTTAAAGGGCGTTATCGCTTACTGTGGGATCAAAACTACTTATACCTACAAGCCGATATTGTGGATGATGTTTTAATAGATACACACGCAGATCCAACCTATAAATATTGGGATGACGATGCATTAGAGGTATTTATTGATAGCGATGCATCAGGCGGAAACCACCAATTTAATCACACCGCTTTGGCGTATCATATTGGCCTTGATAACCAAGCTGCCGATTACGGCCCTGATAAAAAAGCCCATTTATATACCGACCACCTAATCAGTAACTGGAAGCGCAACACCACCGCACCTTTTAACATCACGTGGGAAGTAGCAATAAAACTCTACCCGAATGATTATAAAGAAGGTGCTAAAAATACCCCAATTACACTTAGCGAAAAGCAAGTAATCGGCTTTATGCTAGCGTATTGCGATAACGATGGCAGCGACGTGCGCGAACACTTTATGGGCTCACACGAAGTACAGCCAGTAAACGGCGACAGAAATCGTGGCTTTATAGATGCAGATGTATTTGGCAAAATCACTCTACTCCCTAAAAAGTAAGTAACTACCAATAAAATAATTGAACACGTGTGTTGGGCTGAGCGAAGCGAAACCCAACGCAAAAAAATCCCACCAACAAATACTGGTACTTTGCATTATCGGCTGTTTCAGCTCTCTCTTTCACTGCTCATTCCCTTCTCCTTGTGCAAAAAATCTTTAAGTAAATTATTCACAAAGAGGCTAAGAGGCGCTGCGCTTTTAGAGGAAAAGGAGAAGAAAAAGCGAAACAATACACATGATAAGAAATTGGTTTAGTAACAATATTCCGGTTGCTTGCTGTGTCACCACGTATGTATTCCACTTACACTTAAAGGGCATTCTAATAGTTTCTCTCTATCTTTTTTTGGTAAATGCGTCTGGTTCGGATAAAACCCATTGTCTTGAATATCTTTTTCTATGTTTTTTGCAGTTTCGATGAATGTTTCTAATACTTCGCAATTAGTATTTCTATGTGCCTTACTTCGTATTGAAGTTACTTTATGAACAACTTTATCTCTGCCAATATCATTGGGAACATCAATAATGATAGTTTCTTCAATTGTTTTTCCGTGAGCTAGCAAGTCTCTAAGTACAAAACAATTATTGGCAGTTTGATATACTTTTGTTCCTAGATAATTTGGTAGATTTACTTCTCGAAATAATTTTTTGTGTGATGCATTTCTATTTAATTTATTAGCATCCCAGTCATTGAATAAAATTCTTCCAAAATGATTAAGCATTGCTTCGATTGAAAATGCGGTGAACACGATTCCTGTTATACAGTGATGCTCGATTTCCCATTCTTCACTTGCTCGCCTAGCTAACTCATAGCTAGTAGTAGCGACTCTAAAATTATCTTTGGCTGAACGTGATTCAAACTTTACATTAATTGAACTCATCACACTTGCTCCAGTGAAATAGTACGCATGTTACTAAAAAAATCATCTACCTAATAAAAAGAGTTATCGACATTCATTATATAATTGCCAAAGATTTTCGAAACCAAAATTTACCAACCCCAAAACACAAAAAAGCCGCTGTATTTTTCAATACAGCGGCTTTTAAAATCATTATTCTAAATTAATAGATTATGACTTAGGTGCACGACCCGCACGTTTACGTTCGTTTTCAGTAAGGTGGCGCTTACGGATACGAATGTTTAGTGGAGTAACTTCAACTAGCTCGTCATCATCGATGAACTCAAGCGCTTGCTCAAGTGAGTAGTTAAGGTGTGGAGAAAGCGTTTGCGCTTCATCAGTACCAGATGCACGTACGTTAGTTAACTGCTTGCCTTTAAGGGCGTTAACTGTAAGGTCGTTATCACGGTTATGAATACCGATAACCATACCTTCGTATACTTCAACACCGTGACCGATGAATAAACGGCCGCGTTCTTGTAAGTTGAATAATGCGTTAGTAAGTGCTTTACCCGTTGCGTTTGCAATCATTACGCCGTTCTTACGAACACCGATGTCGCCACCTTTGTGAGGACCGTAATGATCGAACGTATGGTACATAAGACCAGAACCCGAAGTAAGCGTCATGAAATCAGTTTGGAAACCAATTAAACCACGGCTAGGGATCATGAAATCTAAACGCATACGGCCTTTGCCATCTGGAGTCATGTTAGTAAGTTCACCTTTACGTAGGCCAACTTGTTCCATAACAGAACCCTGGTGCTCGTCTTGACAGTCAATAGTTACTGTTTCAAACGGTTCTTCTAGAACGCCATCAACAGTACGTAAGATAACTTCTGGACGAGAAACTGAAAGCTCGTAACCTTCACGACGCATGTTTTCGATTAAGATACCTAGGTGTAATTCACCACGACCAGAAACACGGAAGCTATCTGGGCTAGCAGTATCTTCAACGCGAAGTGCTACGTTGTGTACTAATTCTTTGTCTAAACGCTCACGGATGTTACGTGACGTTACAAACTTACCTTCTTTACCACAGAAAGGTGAGTTATTTACAGAGAATGTCATTGTTACAGTTGGCTCATCAACACTTAGTGGTGGTAATGCTTCAACGTTTCCTGGGAAACAAACTGTGTCAGAAATCTTAAGCTCACCAATACCTGTTACAGTTACGATGTTACCAGCGTAAGCTCTATCAGTTTCGATACGTTCAAGACCTAGGTAGCTTTGTACTGCGCCAATTTTACCATTACGTGTAGTGCCATCAGCACTGATAATAGTAACTTGTTGGTTAGGAGCAACAGAACCACGTTTAATACGACCAATACCAACTACACCAACATAAGAGTTGTAATCTAGTTGAGAAATTTGCATTTGGAAGTCACCTTCAGGATCTGCATCCGGTGGTGATACTTCTTCAACGATCATCTTGAACATAGGTTCCATGTTTTCAGATGGCTCGTCTAAATCTAGCGTTGCCCAGCCGTTGATAGCTGAAGCGTAGATTACTTTAAAGTCTAACTGTTCGTCAGTTGCGCCAAGATTATCGAATAAATCAAAGATTTGATCCATAACCCAATCAGGACGTGAACCTGGCTTATCAATTTTATTGATAACTACGATTGGCTTTAAGCCTTGCGCGAATGCCTTTTGCGTAACGAAACGCGTTTGTGGCATTGGACCTTCTTGAGCATCAACAAGTAATAATACTGAGTCAGCCATCGAAAGTACGCGTTCAACTTCACCACCGAAATCGGCGTGTCCCGGGGTATCTACGATATTGATATGGTAGTCGTTCCAAGAAATGGCTGTGTTTTTAGCCAAAATGGTAATACCACGTTCTTTCTCAATGTCGTTTGAGTCCATCACGCGCTCTTCGTTACCGCCGCGTGTTTCTAATGTACCTGATTGCTCAAGTAGTTTGTCAACCAGAGTTGTTTTACCGTGGTCAACGTGCGCGATAATCGCTATATTTCTTAACTTTTCGATGCTCATATATTTACTCAGAGAAATTAAATTCTCAATGATCCTGCAAGATCTACGCACTCATCCACGCTTTCGCGAGATGTCCCAGCATAGGATTTAAAAGGGCGCATATTATCCCTCATTAATGACATGGATGAAAGTTTATCCAATACATATTTTAAAACTTTCTCAATACTTTTACTAAGTATCTGTTTTTTATATGACAATTATATGAATTAAATTTCAATTATTTTTCAAAAAACCCTCTTTTTGACTATTTTTCCGATCTTTTTGTTACTCTTTTGCATTTAGGTTATGCTAATTCCAGCTGATTAAATTAACAACAAATTACGCTCTGTAAATTTTGCACCGAAATGGAATATTTACGCACCAAAACAGTGCATTTATATATTCCATTTTGATGCAATGATATTTTTTTAATTTATAAACAGCCAGTTACAATAATGGCACAAAAACAGCTTAGTAAATATCAAAGCAATTATGCAGCAATAACAAAACCCAATAGTTGGAGGACACATGTCACAATCGGTTTTAGATTTTATTAAAGAAAATGACGTTAAGTTCATTGATTTACGCTTTACTGACACTAAGGGTAAAGAACAGCATGTTTCTATTCCTCATCACCAAGTTGATGAAGACTTTTTTGAAGACGGTAAAATGTTCGACGGCTCTTCAATTGCAGGCTGGAAAGGCATAAACGAATCAGACATGGTATTAATGCCAGTTCCTGAGTCAATCAAATTAGACCCTTTCACTGAAGAAGCTACATTAATTTTACGTTGTGACGTAGTAGAGCCTTCTACATTACAAGGTTATGAGCGCGACCCGCGTTCTGTTGCTAAGCGCGCTGAAGATTACATGCGTTCTACAGGCATTGCAGACACTGTTTTATTTGGCCCTGAGCCAGAGTTCTTCGTATTTGACGATGTTAAATACAAATCAGATATGTCTGGTTCTATGTACAAAATTGATTCTAAGCAAGCTGCTTGGAACTCAGATAAAGAATATGCAGATGGCAACACTGGTCACCGTCCAGGTGTTAAAGGCGGTTACTTCCCAGTTGCTCCTGTTGATGACTTCCAAGATTGGCGTTCAGCTACGTGTCTAGTTCTAGAAGAAATGGGCCAAGTAGTAGAAGCACATCACCACGAAGTAGCAACAGCAGGTCAAAACGAAATCGCTACTCGCTTTAATACAATGGTATTAAAAGCGGATGAAATCCAAGAAATGAAATATGTTATCCATAACATGGCTCACTTATATGGTAAAACAGCAACGTTTATGCCTAAGCCAGTTGTTGGTGATAACGGTTCTGGTATGCATTGTCACCAGTCTTTAGCTAAAGACGGTGTTAACCTTTTTGCTGGCGATAAGTACGGCGGTCTTTCTGAAGATGCACTTTACTACATTGGCGGTATCATTAAGCATGCTAAAGCAATTAACGCTTTTGCAAACGCATCTACTAACTCGTACAAACGTTTAGTACCAGGTTTTGAAGCACCAGTTATGCTTGCATACTCTGCACGTAACCGTTCTGCATCAATCCGTATCCCAGTGGTTCCATCTGAAAAAGGTCGTCGTATTGAAGTACGCTTCCCGGATCCAACAGCTAACCCATACCTTGCTTTCTCAGCAATGCTTATGGCTGGCCTTGATGGTATCAAAAACAAGATCCACCCTGGCGATGCTATGGATAAAGATTTATACGACTTACCAGCTGAAGAAGCAGCAGAAATTCCAACTGTTGCAGCATCACTTGACGAAGCACTATCTGCACTTAGCGCAGACCGTGAATTCTTAACTCAAGGTGGCGTATTCACTGACGACTTAATCGATGCTTACATCGAACTTAAGTCTAAAGAAGTTGAAAAGCTTAACATGACAACTCACCCAGTTGAGTTTGAAATGTACTACAGCTGTTAATTAAGCTGTAAAAAATATGTGTGTTCTCAAGCCCGCTTTGCGGGCTTTTTTAATGGTAAAATTAGTCAATCTCCACTAAAGTTAAGTTACCGATAAAAATGCAGGGCTGCAGAGTGAATAACAAGATTTTATTACTATTAATTACTTTAGGATTAAGTAATTATAGTTATGCCGGTGAAACAAAAATATACGCTTGGAAAGATAAAAATGGCGTATTAGTGTTCTCAGACACCCCTCATAAAGGGGCTCAAGAGGTAAAGCTTACCAGCCAAGATCTTAATATGCCTGCAACAAATACTGACATTTTTGACGAGCAACCCCAGCCTCAACAAGCGGCCTTTAGTATTGCCATTTCCTCACCTGATCATAACCAGACTATTCGTGAAAATACCGGCACTGTTTATGTTACTAGCCGAATAAAACCACGCTTTGAAACTGGTTTTACTATACAACTTTTTATTGATGGTAAAGCACACGGCCCTGCCAGTGACAGCTCAACCTTTGCAATAAGGGATGTAGAACGTGGTCAGCACACACTACAATTAAAGCTTTTTAATAGTAAAAACCAAGTTATTGCTACAAGCGAGCCCTGTATATTTTTTATGCACCGAAAAGGGCTAAGCCTAAGTAACTAAATTGGGGTATTACTAATCGTGCAGCAGTGTATTTTACCGTATAACTTGCTTGCAAACATCAACGCACTAAAATGGTGCAGCTATGATTGATAATAAAAACTTTAGCCCTGAGCTACTCGATGCCATTTGGCAAAATCAAACAACCGCTATCATATTACTTGATAAAAACTTTATTGTAATATATGCCAATAACAGTACCAGTGAACTGCTTGGCCTTGGTAATAAACGCCTATTAGATCAACCTTTTGATAGCCTTTTTAACTACCATTCAATCGATTTAGAGCGTATAAAACAATACTCACTAGTTGAAGGTGTAGATTGCCAGCAGCATAGAGCTGACGTGGTTTTTAGCGATTCTCGCCATGCGAAAGTAGCCGNTGGCTCGCTTTATATTTTATTTGAGTGGCGCCAAACCGATGACGAAATTAAGCACGACCAAGCGTCTAATCAAATGCATCAATACCAAGCTGCCCGAAACTTAATTAGAGGCTTAGCGCACGAAATTAAAAATCCTTTAGGTGGGATTCGCGGAGCGGCGCAGTTATTGCAGTATGAGGTTGATCAACAAGAAAGAGATCAATGTGCTGAGCTCATCATTGAGCAAGCCGACCGATTACGTGAATTAGTAGATAGGCTTTTGGGGCCCAATCAACTTCCACAAAAATCGTATGGCAACATACATCAATCACTTGAATCAGTTGCAAGGCTAAGTACGTTAGATAATTGTTCTAACATTAGCTTGGTTAAAGATTACGACCCAAGTATTCCTGATGTATACATTGATCAAGGCAAAGTTCAGCAAGTAGTATTAAACATTGTTCGAAATGCCCAACAGGCGCTTGTAGATGGCGGTGAAATAACAATAAAAACCCGCATTAATCATCAGCATCGTCGCCCAGGTAAAGCACCTAAAAAAGCCTTGTTGATCCAAATATCTGATAACGGACCAGGAATTGATCCCAGTGTACGCGAAACACTGTTCTACCCTATGATCACCAATAAAGAAGGTGGCTCTGGATTAGGACTCTCAATAGCGCAAACGCTGATAGATCAACATGATGGCTATATAGAATGCGATAGCTGGCCTGGACATACTGAATTTAATATCTATCTGCCCTTTGCAGATTAATGTTTGGAGTTTGCATGAAAACAGTTTGGCTTGTAGATGATGATGCCTCAATTCGCTTTGTACTTGAAAAGGCACTAACCCGTTCAGGGTTTAACACGGAGAGCTTTGCTAATGCGCAAGATGTACTAAGCGCACTAAAGTTTAGCCAACCTACTGTTTTAGTTTCTGACGTTAGAATGCCAGGCATGGATGGTATGGCGTTGCTTGAACTTATTGCAGAGCAAAACCCTGGGTTGCCGGTTATTATAATGACCGCCCATTCTGATTTAGACTCAGCAGTTAATGCATTCCAAAAAGGTGCTTTTGAATACCTAGCTAAGCCGTTTGATTTAAACGAAGCAGTGGCCCTCGTCGAAAGCGCATGCAGAGCAAACTCCACTAAAAAAACTAAGCGCAAGCAAGCCCCACCAAAAAGTGCTCACATAATTGGTGAAGCGCCCGCAATGCAAGAAGTGTTTAGAGCGATAGGTAAACTGTCGGCTTCTAGCATGAGCGTATTAATAAATGGCGAATCGGGTACCGGTAAAGAACTTGTCGCCAGTGCGCTGCACAATCATAGTCCACGTAAAGAAAATCAATTTATTGCACTTAACATGGCAGCCATTCCAAAAGAGCTTGTTGAGTCAGAGTTATTTGGCCACGAAAAAGGCGCATTTACGGGCGCCGATAGCGTACGCAAAGGTCGTTTTGAGCAAGCCAATGGCGGCACACTGTTTTTAGATGAAATTGGTGATATGCCACTTGATGTGCAAACACGTTTATTACGCGTTCTTGCCGATGGTGAGTTTTATCGCGTTGGTGGCCATCAAAGTATAAAAGTAGATGTCCGTATTATTGCGGCTACTCACCAAAACCTTGAAGATTTAGTTAAACAGGGCAAGTTTAGGGATGATTTATTTCATCGTCTTAATGTTGTGCGCCTACGTTTACCAGCTCTTCGAGAGCGCACTGAAGATATAGAAAGCTTATCGCAGCACTTTTTACATAAAAGTGCTAAAGAACTACAAGTAGAAAGCAAAGTGCTGAGCCCTAAAGCGACTGAGCAATTACGTTTATTTAATTGGCCAGGCAATGTGCGCCAATTAGAAAACACGTGTCGCTGGCTTACAGTTATGGCACCCGGTGAGCTTGTAAGCGAGCAAGACTTACCGCCGGAGATTCTGGATGCTTCGCCGACCCAAGAAGAAGGTGATTGGCTAGATGCGTTTCAGCAATGGCTTAATCAAGAGCTTAAACAAGGCAAAGAAAATATTTGGCCTGACATTCAAGCCCAACTAGAAACTCGTTTAATTAAAACAGCACTGGCTAATTGCTCTGGTCATAAGCAAGATGCTGCTATAAAAATTGGTTGGGGACGCAACACGTTGACCCGAAAATTAAAAGAGCGCAATATTAGCTGATTAAACGCTTTTAACACATTTGGTTATTGATGAAGCTAATCGAACATATTCCATTATTCAAACAAATGGAAATTATAAACAGGCTGCACTTTTTTAAGGAATTTACGCTCAGCGAGCGCCAAGTCTTATTAGAGTCGTTCGGCCTGTTATATTTAGTAAGCCAGCATCAGTTTTTATTTAAGCAATACGATAACGACAAGCGCTTATATATTGTACTTAGCGGCGCGCTATTAGTATTTAAACATAATCATTTGCTAGAACTTGGTACTATAGAGCCCGGTGAATTTATAGGTGAAGGCGCTTTTATAAATAACCGAGAACGCAGCACTAGCGCACGTGCCAAAACCGACAGCATAGTTCTTGCTATTACCCCTGAAGCACTCACCCGCTTACCTAATGTCATCCGTGAAAAAATTAAAGACCGAATTATAGAAGGTATGAGCTTGCGTATTGCAAAGCTCAGTGAGCATATAGAAACTCACGGTTAATTTTATCACTCAATCCATATAAACAATTTGTAATGAGCAATCAAGCCAACTGGGCTTATTAACGTGCGCAGTAAAAGTGTAAGTATCTGAAGGCTTGGCACCAAAGGGGGTATTTACAAGTGGCTGCGAGTGACTGTATGTTTGCGAATAATTTTTGTAATAAATGACAACGTAACCGTATAAAAACTCCCAACCTAACCTTACAACAGCGCCACCGGGTAAGGTAAAGTCAGCATATTTATCTGTAAATGTGGCAAGTAAATCATTGTACTTGTCTTCGCTGCATTGAGTTGTTCGTAACTTTTTAGGCATAACAAAGGTTGTACCCGCCACTACATTTTTTAAATAAAAGCCTATGTTGCCATCACCATAAAAATGATTTGAACGCGTTGTATAGTTAACTTGTGGCTCGTAACCTAGCCCCTGCATTATAGCCGCAAGTTGCTCAGTTTCTTTAGGATAAATCTTATCACTTGATAAGAGTAATGTGGCTTCACCAAAGTCAGGTGGGATTGCCAGCTCTACATATTCATAAGGGAGCGATTGTGCTTTTAGCGCAGCATCGAGCTGGTTGCGCTGTTCATCTTGCAAGTTTTCACTAAATACATACACGGTAGGTTGTTGGCACGCAGCTAATAGTAATGCCAACACACATATTAAAATTCCATTTTTCATAGTTACCCTTTTAAATTACAATTGTAGTCTATTAAAGGTAACTATTTATAGTAATTTAATTTGTTTGGCTATTTAACCACGCATCAACACTTTTACGGGTGTATAAAACTTCTCTAAATAAACGATGGCGTTGAAATTCAAGTACCGATTTTTTTTTCATATCGCCACTCACTAAACGACTATGGTGATCGTTAAATTTTGAAATCACAGAAAAACCACGTTCAGCATTTTCCTTTTGCTCTTTTACTTGATTAGTAAGATGTGACCTAACATCATCTGCGGTCAACATATCTGAATTATCTAAGCCCATTAGCTCTTTTTTCATTGCTAATCTTACGCCCATTTTCTACTCCGTTTTATATGTATTCATTACACATTGATTAATCCGCCAGAGTTTTAGCAATTAGCGAGCCATACGTAAAAAAGATTGCAACGAAGCTTAACTTTTAATTGCTTCAGTTTTTTTAAAGACAGATAAAATACCTAAAAACTTTCATAACTAATTGTGTATTACAGCTATCTAAAGTTACTTGCTTTGGTGCAAAAGTCGCTGTAAGCCTTTATACTAAAGCCTGTGCGTTACCCCACCGAGAGCAAATATGAACGAAGAATATATAGAAATAGAGTTAGAAGAAGAGCCGATTGAGCTTTGTAAATTATTAAAAGTATTAAACTTAGTTGAAGGTGGCGGCCAAGCTAAAAACCTAATCACTGAAGGCTATGTGGGTGTTAACCATGAAATTTGTACAATAAAGCGGAAAAAATTATACAGTGGCGATGTACTAGAATTCGATGGTGAGTTTTTTCAACTTGCGTTAAGTGAAGATGCAGTTCCTGCAGAAAAACCTGCGGCACAAACTCAAGCAGAATCAAAGCAAGCTGCACCACAACCAACAAATCAGCCAGCTAAAGCTAAGCGCAAGCGCACTAAAAAGCCAAAAGTTGACGATAAAACAGGTCGTCGTCCTATTTCATTTGGTTAAGTATTTAAAAAACCTCTTTTTATATAAAAAGGCCACCTTGTATAGTTGGCCTTTTTGCTCTTTAATTACCTAGCTAATAATAATAAAAACAAGGTAATAATATGTCACAAAACACACCAGCCACCTGGTTTAAACCCGCTGTATGGGCGGCACTTGTATGGAACTTACTTGGCGTTATTGCATTTGCTATGCACATGATGATGACACCCGAAATGATAGGTAAACTACCGCTAGATCAACAAGCTGCCTACTCTAACGTTCCTATTTGGTCAACTATTGCCTTTGCTATAGCTGTATTTGGAAGCACTTTGGGTTGTCTGTTTCTACTTACTAAAAACTCTCTTGCAATACCTACTTTTGCACTGTCGCTCGGTGCTATTTTACTACAGCAGTACTATAACTTTGTAGTTATAAACAGTATTGAGCTGCTTGGCGCAAGTGCTGTATTTATGCCTGTTTTTGTAATCATAATTGCCATTGCTCTACTTTATTTAAGTATTAAAGCTAAGCAACAAGGTTGGTTACAGTAATTAATAAAGGTCAAAATAACTTTTGACCTTACCTCGTCTCTCAAATCATCTCTTGAAATTAAATTTTTCAGCATCATCTCTACTATAATAACTGTATAAAATTCGTTCTCTAAAGACGGCTTTTTACATTGGTATGCACTTTGCAACTCAAGTACTACAGAGGTCACTCTTCAAAATATTTTTATAATTCATAAAGGGGCAAATAATGAATAATAGTTTCGATACCCAACATCAGCTCACAATAAACGGTGAGCAATATCATATTCATTCTCTAAAAGGACTTGGCGACAAAGCGAAACGATTGCCCTTCTCCTTAAAAGTATTACTTGAAAACCTTCTTCGAAACGAAGACGGCGCAAATATTAAAGAACAAGACATTCAAGCCCTCCTTAATTGGGATCCTCAAGCAAAACCTGCATCTGAAGTTGCCTTTACTCCAGCTCGCGTAGTTATGCAAGATTTCACCGGTGTACCCGCTATTGTTGATTTAGCCGCGATGCGTGACGCAATGGAAAAACTAGGTGGCGATCCTGCAAAAATAAACCCGTTATCGCCAGCTGAACTTGTTATTGACCATTCGGTACAAGTAGATGGTTATGGTAATGATGGTGCATTTGATTTAAATGCCAAGCTTGAATATGACCGAAATAAAGAACGTTACGAATTTTTACGCTGGGGACAAACCGCTTTTGATAATTTAAAAGTAGTGCCACCAGCAACCGGTATTGTTCACCAAGTGAATTTAGAGTATTTAGCCCGTGTTGTTTTTAATGAAGAGCGCGATGGCAAAAAATTCGCTTACCCAGACACTCTCGTAGGTACCGACTCTCATACAACCATGATTAATGGCTTAGGTGTACTTGGTTGGGGCGTAGGCGGTATTGAAGCCGAAGCGGCTATGCTTGGTCAGCCAATTAGTTTATTGATTCCACAAGTAGTCGGTATGAAGCTAAGCGGCAGATTACCTGAAGGGACAACCGCAACCGATTTAGTATTAACAGTAACCGAAATACTGCGTAACCATGGTGTAGTGGGTAAATTTGTAGAGTTTTATGGTGACGGCCTTGCCGACCTACCACTTGCCGATAGAGCAACCATAGCGAATATGGCACCAGAATACGGCGCTACGTGTGGTATTTTCCCGATTGATGATGAAACCATTAACTACCTTCGCTTAACAAACCGCGACGAAAAACACCTAAAGGTAATTGAAGATTATGCTAAACACCAAGGTTTATGGCGTAATGATGGCGACGAAGCAAGCTACACCGATACACTCGAACTTAAATTAGACGATGTTGTACCAAGCCTTGCAGGCCCTAAACGTCCACAAGATAGAATTGCCCTAAATAAAGCGGGTGAAGTAATTGGCGAGCATTTAAAAGGCTTTCAAGATGAGCGTATGGCTCGTCGCGATAAAAGCGATGAAGAGCAAGCTCGTATTGAAAGTGAAGGCCCAACAACAAATCCAGATGAGCCAGTAGACGAAGCACAGTTTATGGGTGCCGCTAAAGTTAAATTTAAAGGCCAAGAGTTTGAGCTAAATGATGGCGCTTGTGTTATTGCCGCAATTACCAGCTGTACCAATACCTCTAATCCAAGTGTTATTTTAGCCGCAGGCTTAGTCGCTAAAAAAGCGAAGCAATTAGGCATTAATGTAAAACCTTGGGTTAAAACATCCCTTGCACCAGGCTCTAAAGTAGTTACCGACTACCTAGAAAAAGCAGGCTTGATGGACGACCTAGAAAGCCTAGGATTTAACTTGGTAGGCTATGGCTGTACTACGTGTATTGGCAACTCAGGTCCACTAGCGACTGAAATATCAGATGCGATTCAAAAGCATAAATTAGTGGTTAGCTCTATTTTATCGGGTAACCGTAACTTTGAAGGGCGTATTCACCAAGATGTGAAAATGAACTTTTTAGCCTCACCTCCACTTGTTGTAGCCTATGCCATTGCCGGCAGAACCGACATTGACGTATACAACGAACCCCTTGCGCAAGATGCTAATGGTAACGATATTTACCTTAAAAACATCTGGCCAAGCGTTAAAGAAGTGAGCGACCTAGTTAAAGAAACAGTAACTAAAGAAATGTTTGAAAAAAGCTACGCTAACGTTTACGAAGGCGATAGCCGCTGGCAGCAAATTCAAATACCTGATGGCAAACTTTATGATTGGGATGACGCATCTACCTACATTAAAAAAGCACCATTTTTTGATGGTATGAAAGTAGAACCTCCGGGTATTCCAACGATTGAGGGCGCACGTTGTTTAGCTAAGCTTGGGGATTCAGTAACTACTGACCATATTTCTCCAGCAGGTGCTATTAAAGCAGAAGCGCCAGCAGGTTTATACTTGCAAGAGAAAGGTGTAGAAAAATCGCAATTTAACTCGTATGGCTCACGCCGTGGTAATCACGAAGTAATGATGCGCGGCACGTTTGCCAATGTACGTCTTAAAAACTTACTTGCCCCGGGTACTGAGGGCGGTGTAACACGTACACAACCAGAAAATGATTTAGCAAGCATTTACGATGCAGCTATGGAGTATCAAAAAAATAATACGCCTCTCATTATTTTAGCGGGTAAAGAATACGGTACGGGTTCATCTCGTGACTGGGCGGCCAAAGGCTCACTTTTACTAGGCGTTAAAGCGGTTGTAGCACAAAGCTATGAGCGAATTCATCGCTCTAACTTAATTGGTATGGGTGTATTACCTCTGCAATTTAAAGAAGGTGAAAGCTACGAGTCACATGGGTTAACAGGGCAAGAACAATTTGATATTGATGGCCTGTACGATAAAACCGATGAAGTAACCGTTATTGCTACAAATGCCGAAGGTAAAAAAGTCACCTTAAGTGCAGATGTACGTATTGATACCCCTAAAGAGTGGGATTACTACAAACACGGCGGTATTTTACAATATGTACTGCGTAATATGCTCGACTAACAAAGACAGTAGTTAATACATTTAAAAGCCCAGTTTAGTAATAAGCTGGGCTTTTTTATGTGTGCTGTTTGTTGTCTTAAATCAATGCTAAGCCTTTAAAGCTTGCCTACACTAGGGCCTGTTGACCTTTCAGGATTAAAATTTGTTCAACCTAGGGGCTATTTAATCGCGGCGTGAGGTTTGTAACCTAGTGGGCTAAGTAAAAACCGAGCAACAAAGAGTAAATTGCCCCTAGGCAGAACCCTTCGGGCAGCGCATGTTTGGCATTTATTCCACGTTATCGCCTATTCATGGGGAATAACCACACTACATAGGCTCTGCCTTGCCTAAATACCAAACACACTGCTGCAAATTTAACCTCGAAAGATAAACAGGCCCTAGGGCTACTCTTAGTGAGGTAACTATGTCGCAAACAATGATAATTAGGCTACTTAAAACATCAATAGTGCTTGGGTTGTGCCTTATTGTTACTGGCCACACTTTAATTGTGTCGAGTTATTTCACTGTTAATCATGGTATTAAAGGAATAATTTTAGCCGCGGCATGTATTGCTATAGGCGTGCTGCTGTCACTTCCCACTAAAATATATTTAACCGTATTATTGATGGAAGCCGAAAAACGTTATTTAAAAAACCATAAAAGCACGCACTCTAAATAATTAGAGTGCACTTAAATTATTAATTTCTTTATTACGTTTTTCTAGTTTGTCTTTTACATTTTCGGCGTCATTAAATAGCTTTTTAACAGAGTCTGGGTTCAAAATACTGATCCCCTCTGGTGCAGCCGACATTGTATTTGTACTTGGAGAGGTATTTAAAATAGACGTGTCTTCTGCAGCAATAACAG
Source organism: Pseudoalteromonas sp. TAE56 (assembly GCF_000497955.1). Classification (NCBI taxonomy): domain Bacteria; kingdom Pseudomonadati; phylum Pseudomonadota; class Gammaproteobacteria; order Alteromonadales; family Pseudoalteromonadaceae; genus Pseudoalteromonas; species Pseudoalteromonas sp. TAE56. Next base: position 30,846 of record NZ_AUTN01000138.1, on the reverse strand, counting down.
TAATGTCTTTAGGATCGAGTTTTACTTCAATACTTTTTGCATGCGGGTTAGGTGTATCAGAAAAGTGCCATTGGCCTGTTTCATCTTGCCACTTAAAAATTTTGCTGCTTGAGGTGGTACTTTCAGGCATTGGTTCATCAGAAATACTGCTCGCAATTTTATCGCCAGCTTGCTTAACGCCCTGCACTGCTTGGTCCAAAGTATTGCTAGATAGCGCGACCATTTTTTCTTTAATTTGCTGAGATTCACTGCTAATTGATGATGCAGAAAGCCATGTTTGACCATCGGGCTTTTTTATATAAAACAAAGAGATGACTGCAATAGCCATGATTGATATAGCTAAGTAGGTAAAGTATTTCATAGCGTTCCTGCTTTAATTAATCCTTTAATGCCTTGAGTCTAATAAAAAATACTTAATTAGGCAATTTTTTGTACCCTAATAAAAAAATAAAAACGCAGCCGAAGCTGCGTTTTTATTTGCAATTTAACTACACTGTAGTGGCGTTAAATACCATCACCATCCATGTGTAGTCCACATTCTCGGTTTAAACCAAAAAAGCGGGTTTCTTCCTCAGTCATTCCTGGTTCTAACTTACGTGTTGTATGTACGTCACCCATCGACACATAACCTTGCTCCCATAATGGGTGGTAAGGTAAATCGTGCTTAGTAAGATACTGATACACGTCGCGGTTAGACCATTCAATAATCGGGTACACTTTAACGGTACCACGGCTAATTTCTACAAACTGTTTATCAGCACGTGTAGATGATTGATCGCGGCGCAGACCACTAAACCACGTGCCTGCTTCTATTTCTTTTAACGCACGGGTCATCGGCTCTACTTTATTAAGCTGATTATATTGCTTAATGCCGTCTTCGCCTTGCTCCCATAGTTTACCAAATTTAGCCTCTTGCCATGCTGGGCTAAGCGGCGCTCTATACACCTTTAAGTTAAGTGATAAACGCTCACTCATTTGCTCAATAAACTGATACGTTTCAGGAAACAAATAGCCTGTATCGGTTAATACAACGGGAATATCTGGACGTTGTGAGGTCATTAAATGCAGCATTACTGCCGCTTGAATACCAAAGCTAGATGATAAAAAAGCCGTATTAGGCAAGTTATCAAGCGCCCATGCAACGCGCTGTTCTGCGCTCATATTCGCTAGTAAACCATTAGCATCAGCTAACATAGCCGTTTGGCTTTGTTTATCTAGCTGTAAAATGTTTTTAAATTCACTCATGGTAAATTCCAAACCTCACCAGCGCCAAAGCGCTGGTATTTAATTAAGCGTGAAAATCGGTTACTGATACTTTTACTTCAGCAACAATGCCTTTGCGTATAACAAAGTCACCAAAACACTCACCGTCATTGCGCTCGCTTGCCCATTGGCCAATTAGCTTATCGAATGCTTCTAGGTAAACGTCTTCACCTACGTTCTCAAGGTACAATTTAGGAATACGTGTGCCTTCTAAATTACCACCTAGGTAAACGTTATACTTACCTGGGCCTTTACCCACTAAACCAGCTTCTGCAAGCATTGCGCGGCCACAACCGTTCGGGCAACCTACAACGCGCATAATAATGCTGTCATCTGGTATACCGTGCTTAGCAAGTAATGCTTCAGTTTTTTCTACTAGGCTTGGTAGGTAACGCTCTGCTTCGGCCATTGCAAGTGGGCACGTTGGCAGTGAAACACACGCCATAGAGTTTTTACGTTGCTGCGAATCTGTGTCGTCAATTAAGCCATGGCTACGTGCAATTTCTTCAATCACGGCTTTTTGATCTGCAGGTACACCCGCAATAATTAAGTTTTGGTTTGCCGTCATACGCATGTCACCTTGGTGAACTTCTGCAATTTTACGACACCCTGTTTTAAGCGGTTTGCCTGGGTAGTCTAAAATACGACCACTTTGAATAAATAGCGTTAAGTGGTGCTTACCATCAATGCCTTCAACCCAACCAATGCGATCCCCTCGATGAGTAAACTCAAACGGACGGCTTGGTGCAAACGTAACGCCTGAGCGTTTTTCTACTTCTGCTTTAAATACATCAACACCTACACGGTCTAGTGTATATTTAGTTTTTGCATTTTTACGGTTTGAACGATTACCCCAATCACGCTGCACAGATACAACATGCTCTGCAATTTTTAAGGTATCTTCTAGCGTAATAAAGCCAAAGTCATCAGCCTTACGCGGATAAGTTGCTGTATCGCCGTGCGTCATGGCAAGGCCACCGCCCACTAATACGTTAAAACCAACAAGCTTGCCGTTATCAGCAATTGCCACAAAGTTTAAGTCATTCGCATGCACATCAACTTCGTTGTTAGGTGGAATAGTTACCGTTGTTTTAAATTTACGCGGTAAGTAATTAGACCCTAAAATTGGCTCTTCTGTGGTTTCTGCTTTTTCGCCATTTAACCAAATTTCGGCATACGCTTTCGTTTTTGGTAATAAATGCTCAGAAATTTTTGCAGCCCAGTCGTAAGCTTCTTGATGTAACTCAGACTCAACTGGGTTAGTAGTACAAAGCACATTACGGTTAACGTCACCCGCTGTAGCAATAGAGTCTATACCTACGCTATCAAGCATTTGGTGCATGCCTTTAATATTAGGCTTTAGCACACCATGAAACTGAAACGTTTGACGCGTTGTTAAACGAATACTGCCGTAGCTTGTTTTGTCATCTGCAAACTTATCGATTGCTAGCCACTGCTCTGGCTTAATAATACCGCCAGGCATACGTGCACGTAACATTACATTATGTAGCGGCTCTAGCTTTTGCTTAGCACGCTCACCACGTATATCGCGGTCATCTTGTTGGTACATGCCATGAAAACGAATTAGCTGAAAGTTGTCGGCAGTAAAACCACCAGTAATTTCATCTTTTAAATCTTTTTCTATGGTGCCACGTAAAAAGTTACTTTCTCTTTTCAAACGTTCGTTATCAGAAAGTTTTACGTTTTTATCTTGTTCGCTCATTTTAAATCCTAAATTTGTTACAGTGACGGCTGTTAGCTGTTAAATAAAATAAGAAACGTGATTAATACACGTCTTTCTGATAGCGGTTTGCGCTACGCAAATCTTTTAAGTATTGCTCTGCGTCTTCGTTACTCTTACCTGTGTTTTCTTTAACGATATCAAGCAAGGCGTTGTGTACATCTTTTGCCATACGATTTGCATCGCCACAAATATAAAAGTGAGCGCCAGCTTCTAACCATTCAAACACGTCTTTACTGTTACTGCGTAATTTGTCTTGTACGTATACTTTTTCGGCTTGGTCGCGGCTAAATGCTACATCTACTTTGTTGAGTAAACCCGATTTTAAATAACCCTGTATTTCTACTTGGTATAAAAAATCTTGAGTAAAATGTGGGTTACCAAAAAACAACCAGTTTTTGCCTTGTGCTTCACGCGAATCACGCTCTTGTAAAAATGCACGGAACGGCGCAATACCGGTACCTGGGCCAACCATGATCACAGGTGTATCATCGTTAGTAGGTAGGCGGAAATTATCGTTGTGTTCGCTAAATACTTTAACTTTACAACCTTCTTCAGCACGACGAGTTAAGTAACCAGTACAGCCACCTAAATGCTCGCTATCAAATGCATCAAACTGCACTAGACCTAGTGTTAAATGTACTTCGTCTTCAACTTCGCTTTGGCTAGATGCAATTGAGTACAAACGAGCTTGTAGTTTACGTAAGCAATCTACTAATGTTTGTGCATCAAGCTTTGCTGGGTTTTGGCGAATCACATCATATATTTGACGAGGTTCAATGTATGCGCGCATTGCAGTTTTATCTTCAACTAGTTTAAGCAGCTCTGGCGTGCCCGTAGCAGTTGCATATTTTTCTACAAAACCAGGGTATGACTGAGTCAGCTCTAGTTTTTCAATAAGTGCATCGCGTACGCTTAGCTCTTCATCACCTACTTTTACAATGCTTGTTGCATCTATTTGAGTAAGTGTAAGTACTTCATCAACTAATACATCGTCATTTAAAAAGTACACACCTAATGAATCACCTGGCGTGTAAGTAATGTCAGAACCTTCAAGCGAAATTTCAACATGGCGTACATCTTTAGTTGAGTCGCGACCGGTAATTTTTTGAACAGTTAATAGCTCTGCTTCAAATGGATTTTGTTTTGTATATTGGCTTGCTGCAGAAGTTGGAGCGCCAAATGGCATTGATACAACTTGACCACCAGCAGCATCTTGTTGCGCTTTTAAATCAGGTTCGAATGCGTCAATTGCGCCCGCAATCCATGTTGCAGCTTCTTCTTCATAATCTACGTCTAAATCAGCACGTTGATATATGGTCTGTGCACCTAGTTTATTTAAACGCTCTTCAAAGTCTTTTGCTGTTTGGCAGAAAAACTCATAGCTAGAATCACCCAAACCAATAACGGCTATTTTTACATCGTCTAGTTTTGGTGCTTTTTTAGTTGCTAAAAATTCATAGAGTGTTTCTGCGTCTTCTGGTGGCTCACCTTCACCGTAAGTAGATACAACGATGGTTAAAAACTTTTCTTTTTTCAGGGCTGTTGGTTTGTAATCTGACATGCTAACCAATTTAACCGCTAAGCCGCGCGACTCAGCCTGCTCTTTCATTTTGCTTGCTACGCCTTTTGCGTTACCCGTTTGCGAACCATATAAAATAGTTAGCGCTGCAGCATCTCCTGCAGCCGGTACGCCAGCAGTAGGAGCACCTAATGCAGCTGAGTTAGCATTAGCGGCTAAGTAACCACTTACCCATGCTTGTTGAATTGGATTAAGCTCAGCCACTAAACCTTGCAGCTTTTGTACTTGATCTTGCGATAGCGGGCTTGCCGCAGCATTTAGTTGACCTAACAACATGAATCGATTCCCCATAACCCTGAAAATTAAACACAACACACTTTGTGTATTGTTAAAAATGAGTTTTACCTCATCCAGAGTGTATCTGTTGAGGTTTTCTAAGTATGCAGGATAACGGGCTAAGCATAGATAAAAAAAGAATAGAATCTGCTTTGATATTCCATTTAGTTATTAATTTATAAAAATACCTTCAAAAACAGTTTAAAGAGTAATTATTGCCTTTTACTGCATTTTAAATTAACAATTTTGTAACCAAACTAATGTAGGGTATATTTTACTTTCAAAGTAAAAATAGGAACAATCATGTTACACGGGAAATATAAAAACAAATTAATTAGTACCGCTTTGTTACTGGGCTCATTACCTGTAATGGCCAATGTAACTAATGGCGGCTTTGAGCAATGGTCAGGTAATACACCTGATGCATGGACAACAATAGATGGCGGAATTAGCCTTTCACAATCCACCAGCACAGTTAAAAGTGGCAGTAGCTCTGCTGCTGTAAATGTAACTACAGGGTCGCAAAGTAACACCGATTTATTACAACAAGTTACTGTAGAAGCAGGTAAAACCTATAACTTTTCGGCTGATGTTTACCATACCGAAGGTAAAATTAAGGCGCGCTTATATGTGGACGGCTACCAAGGCTATTCAAATCAGGCACAAACTAACCAATGGCAAACAATTAGCCATAGCTATACAGCAAGCAGTGATAAAACAATTAGTGTTGGACTTAGGTTTTACGATGTAAGTGGATTTGATGGCAGCGAAACCGTATACGTAGATAACTTTTTACCAAACGTTGGTGGCAGCGCATCAACAAGTTGTACCGACAATAGCCTTACCCTAACGCTTAATACCGATAATTACGGTAGCGAAACTAGCTGGGCCGTAAATAACAATCATGGTAGCGCAATCGCTAACGGCAGTGGTTACGCATCAAACACACAATATGATGAACAAATATGCCTAACTGATGGTACATACGTACTAGTTATTAGCGACAGCTACGGCGATGGCATGTGTTGTTCAACAGGTAGTGGCAGTTATGCACTTAAGCAAGGCTCTACCACACTTGCAAGTGGTGCAAGTTTTAGTAACACCGACAGTACAGCATTTACTTTAGGCGGTGGCTCTGGTGATGGCGGCGGGACTAATCCAACACCCACAGGCTACTATGTTACTGTTCAAGGGTTATCGGGTTATACACTAAAAACTGAGCTTTATAATATTATTAAAGATCATAATGCACAGGGTTACTCGGCTATTTGGAATTTTTACGACTCATCAGCACGTGATCAATACTTTGAAAACGATAACAGCATTTTAGATATGTATAGCGAAAAACCAAACGGTTCAGATAGCTACAATTATACTGCTGTGAGCGATCAATGTGGTAACTATAGTGGAGAAGGCGGCTGTTACAACCGTGAGCATTCGTTCCCTAAAAGCTGGTTTGGCGGCACTATTGAGCCAATGAACTCAGATGTGCATCATATTTACGCAACCGATGGTTATGTAAACTCAAAACGTAGTAATTTCCCATTTGGTGAAGTAGCAAGCGCTTCATTTACATCAACTAACGGAAGTAAATTAGGTTCTGCCGCAAGTTCATTAAATTACTCAGGTACTGTATTTGAGCCAATTGACGAATTTAAAGGTGACTTTGCTCGCGCTTATTTTTACATGGCAACGCGCTACGAAAATGTAATAGGCGCTTGGCAAACCAAAACGACCTCAAGTAATGCTGTACTTAATGGTTCAAGCAATCAAGTGTTTGAAAGCTGGGTTGTAGCCATGCTGCTTAACTGGCATAACAGCGATCCTGTAAGCCAAATGGAACTTGACCGCAACCAAGCAGCGTTTGAGTTTCAAGGTAATCGTAACCCGTATATCGACCACCCTGAATTTGTAGAAATGATTTGGTAAAAGTTAGCAGTTAAAACAAAAGCCTTTGCAATTGCAAAGGCTTTACCTTTTAGCGTGTAGTATTTTTAGAGATATGATGGTTTAAGCTAGTTATAAGAAACAACTGCGATAAGTGACTTTTCAGCTCTATTTTTCATCAACGTTAAAAGTGAATGATGAAAATCTTGAAATATCACCTCTCCCCATATTCGTGAATAAATACCAAAGTTTGTATTATCTTGAACGGTAGTTGTTAACGTTAGAATTGTATTGCCGCTTTTATCTTCACTTAGCTGATAGCCTCCATAAAGTGGAGAAAAGTATTCACCGCCAAGTTTCACGTGTTTATCGAGTGCGTCATCGGGGATAGCATCAGGGTCTATGTCAAATCTATAAAGCATCTGTTTATTTGGTTGCCAATCCGTAATAACTTCTTTAAAAACAACGCCTTTTTGCCAAGTACTTGTGCGAACAGCGCCTATACCGCTTGCATTCATACTTGCCTTTAATGGCTTTGGTACACCAATTAATTGAGTGAGTGAAAAAGGCACTTCCTGTGGTTTTATATCACTCACATTAGCTAACTGTTGCCACACAGCATTGATGGGCGCGTTAATAGTTATTGAATTTGTTACTTCGTATGTTTTTGATAAATTTAAAAAATTAACTTCAATAGGTGAGAGCAATATAGGTAACAACGCGATTGATAATAAAGAACTATTCGCTTTTTTTATTTCACGCTTTCTAACAAAACCCGCAAGTAATCCACCAATGCTGGCAAAAAACATAAAAGCAGGCAAAGCCATAGCCACACAAATACTGCCTTCAAGTAAAGTAATTACACTTACAAATAAAAAAACAAAAATAGGCTGCCAAGCAATCGTCACCATTTGCCTTTTAGTTAATGCTTTTGATTCATTGTACTCAAAGTGAATACGAATATAGCCAATAGCAACAGGCACTAAAAACATAAATGATATAGAGACTAAGCTACCTAAATTATAAGCATTGACTAGCTCTACAAATAGCCGCATAAATATGCCGTAAAGCGTACCAAGTAAAATACCAATTGATTTAGGGGAGTTGAGTTGCATCTCTATTCTTTATTGTTGATATTAACAATCAGAAAGTAACAGAAGTATTATTTCACCACAAATAAAACGAAATTAGCGGCTCCTGCAAACAAATAGCTTGAAATAAAACGGCTTTAACAACCACTAAGACTAAAGGATAATAACCTGCCATTAACACGATACAATTCGGTAAATAGTTCTCCGCCTCCTTAATATCACATTCAAGATTTTGATTTATAACAACTTTTAATCACCTTCTGTAATTTCATAATTTTTAACGTAAAGCAGTTTTTAAATTAACTGTATTAAAAACAACCATGCACGACCTTTTGCCTATACATAGCAGCCTAAAAGCTGATCTACCCTGCATGTTCAATATTCATTTGCTTTAACAAAAGCCGTATTTATTTGATTAAGCAACAATGTTGCAGGAGAACGCATGCAAACTACACCACCCGGTGATGCACCATCAAACACGCACAAGGATGCTCAAAGCTACGAGCAGCTTCATAAACCCAGCTCTGAGTTTAATACTCGCGACGAGTATCTCGAACATGAATTACAAATTATGCAGCCTAAACGCTGGCGTCCTAATTTACCGTTTAGAGATTACCGATTTGAATTTGAAGACACCATTCCAGCAATGGCGGGTACTATTGGTAAAGTCGTTATGGTGGGGGCTATTGCAGCTACATTTGCAGCGCCTCTTGGTTTAAGCGATGCATTTGTTTTAGAAAACGTGCGCTACGAATTACTCATTGTTTCTATTTTTATCATCTTATTCTCAGGCTTTATTTTACCAACAGCCAACTTGGCTGGTACTCACGGCCCGCTTATTCCGTTAATTCCTATTGTTGTTGCTGCTGGCGGTCACCCTATGGCGTTTGGTTTACTCATTGGTGCCTTTGGTTTTATTTTGGCCATAACCAAGGGAGGAAGTATGCTCGCGCGCCTAACCAGTAAAGGTGTGTGTGGCGGGTTGCTCATTTATTTAGGCTTTATTGGTACTATTTCGCAAGTTAAAAAGCTGTTTGCTTGGGCTGAAGCCATTGATATGGCGCATATTGCGTTTATTGTTATTTTAGCCACCATTTTATTGTATGCACTGTTAGAGCACTTTAAAAAGCGTTGGTTAGCCGTGCCGTTAAGCTGCCTTATTGGTGGCGTGGTTGCTTTTGCTTTAGGTGCACCGTTTGAGTTTCATACTGCACCGGGTTTACCAAATATGAACCCAGCATACTGGTGGGGCGAAAACACAGGTTGGATGCTTGGCCTGCCAACGCTTGAAAGCTTTGTTGTTGTACTCCCGTTTGCAGTGCTCGCTGTTGCTATGTGGTCACCTGATTTTTTAGGTCATCAAGTATTTCAAAAAATAAGCTACCCGCAACGTACTGAAAAAGTACAAATGAATATCGACGATACCATGCTAAGCGCATCGGTTAGACAAACATTTGGCTCACTTGCCGGTGGTGCTAACTTTGCCTCGTCTTGGGGTACTTATATTGTGCCTGCTGCTATTGCTAAGCGCCCTATTCCGGCTGGCGCCATTTTAACTGCATTATTTTGTATTATTGCTGGTTTATGGGGTTACCCTATGGATTTAGCCATTTGGCAGCCTGTACTCTGCGTAGCGCTTATTGTGGGTGTGTTTATTCCGCTACTTGAAGCTGGCATGGAAATGACACGCGAAGGCAAAACAACGCAATCAGCCGCTATTGTGGTGTTTGCCTCAACCTTGGTTAATCCGGCTTTTGGTTGGTCGCTTACTATGCTACTTGATAACTTAGGGCTTATTGGCTGCAAAGAGCGCAGCGCTGAGCTAACTAAAATGAGCCGCTGGGTGATTCCACTTATTATGTTTGTGCTACTTACCACTGTAATGGCAATTGTAGGCATGTTACCTGGTATACCTGCGTTAATGGCTGACTTTAGGCATTAAGCCCTAGGTACAGATCCTAATATTTACTCATAGAAGAGCACGGCAATTGCCGTGCTTTTCAATACGTAATTTCACTATATACAGGTTAAGTAATTACTGCCAAGAACGCTCAGCAGCGAGTTGTTTTTCAAACGCATCAATCTGTGGGTTTAGCGTTTCGGTTACCCCAATAAAGTCTAAGCCACTTAACAAACGCTCTTTTACTTCTTTACTAATATCAAAGTTAATTGGTGCAAACTTACTGCTTGTTAGGGTTTGATTTTCAAGATCGATTTCAATGTTAATATCGTCGTGCTGCTCGCTAAGTACAAACAATTGCTCAAGCGTGTCGGCAGGTAACGCTATGGCTAACATTTGGTTGTTACCACAGTTATTAAAGAAAATATCTGCAAAGCTTTCAGCCAAAATCACTTCAAAACCATATTGCTTAAGCGCCCATGGCGCGTGCTCGCGAGATGAGCCACAACCAAAGTTATCACGCGTTAATAATATTTGCGCGCCTTGGTAGCATGGGCGATTTAAAATAAAGTCAGGGTTTGGCTCGTCGTTATCTAGGTAACGCCAATCATAAAACAATGCCGCATCAAAACCTTCGCGGCTAGTTGATGTTAAAAATTGCTTAGGAATAATTTGGTCAGTATCTACATTGTTTTTATCAAGTGGGGCCATTAAACCACTAAAAAATACGCTCATTAGGCTTCTCCTCTAATATCAACAAAGTGACCATGTATTGCAGCGGCTGCAGCCNCCCGCCACGACCTTGGCGACCTTCAAAATTACGGTTAGAAGTAGATGCACAACGTTTTCCTGCTTCTAGGCGGTCATCGTTCATCGCTAAGCACATTGAGCAACCCGGTTCGCGCCATTCAAAGCCAGCGGCTTTAAAAATATCAGCTAAGCCTTCGTCTTCAGCTTGTTTTTTAACTAAGCCTGAGCCCGGTACAATTAATGCTTCTATGCCGGCTACAACCTGTTTGCCTTCAACAATTTTTGCAGCAGCGCGTAAGTCTTCAATGCGGCTATTTGTACACGAGCCAATAAATACCGTGTCTACTTTTGCGCTTGATAATTTATCGCCTGCTTTTAAGTCCATGTATTTAAGCGCGCTGCGTATAGCGTCGGCTTTAATTAAATCGGGCTCTTGGTCTGGATCAGGTATGCACTCATCAACACCAATTACTTGCTCTGGGCTTGTGCCCCAGGTAATTTGCGGTTGAATGTCGTCAGCATTTAGCTCAACAACTAAATCAAAGTGTGCACCTTCGTCTGTTTTTAAGGTTTCCCAATATTCAACGGCTGCATCAAAATCTGCGCCTTTTGGTGCAAACGGACGACCTTTTAAGTAATCATAAGTAATTTGGTCAGAAGCAATTAAACCCGCTTTTGCACCCATTTCTATGCTCATATTACATAGCGTCATACGGGCTTCCATCGAAAGCGCTTCAATGCCTGCACCACAAAACTCTGCTACATAACCTGTGCCACCAGCGGTACCTAACTTACCAATTACCGCCATAATTAAATCTTTAGCCGTAACCGTTGGACGCAATACACCGTTAATTTGAATTTTTAACGATTTCGCCTTTTTTTGCTGTAGCGTTTGCGTTGCTAATACGTGCTCAACCTCAGACGTACCAATACCATGCGCTAATGCGCCAAACGCACCATGCGTAGAGGTATGGCTATCGCCACATACAATCGTTGTGCCTGGCAAAGTAATACCTTGCTCTGGGCCCATTACATGCACAATGCCTTGGTTAATTGAGTTTAAATCGTAAAGTACAATACCAAACTCTTTACAGTTTTTATCAAGCGCCATTAATTGGTTTTTAGATACTTCGCTTGCCGCATCAAGCGATCGGCTTTTAGTCGATACGTTATGATCCATCGTTGCAAAAGTTTTTTCTGGGCAACGTACAGTACGGTTTTTTTCACGTAGACCTGCAAAAGCCTGCGGAGATGTCACCTCGTGCACTAAATGGCGGTCAATATAAAGTAAGTCGGTTTGCTCGTTTATGCTGGCAACGGTATGTGCTTGCCAAATTTTTTCGTATAACGTTTGGGCCACTTGCTAATTCCCTAATCTGTTTGAGTTGCAGCATAACGGTGCTGCAACTTTACTATGTTATTAAATGCGTGAAACGATGGCTGCTGCTACATCGCTTGTGCTGTAACCTGCATTTGGATATATATCTGGAGTGCCAACGCCTGCTTCTACGGCTTCTGCTACTGCTTTTTCAATCGTACGCGCAGCTTCGTCTTGCCCTAGCGAGTAACGTAGCATTAATGCGGCACTTAAAATTTGTGCTATTGGGTTTGCAACGCCTTTACCTGCAATATCTGGTGCTGAACCGCCTGCTGGCTCATACAATCCAAAACCCGATTGATTCAAGCTTGCCGATGGTAATAAGCCCATTGAGCCTGTGATCATGGCGCACTCATCTGACAAAATATCGCCAAATAAGTTATCACAAAGTAATACATCAAATTGGCTAGGCTGCTTAACTAACTGCATAGCGGCGTTATCTACGTAAATGTAATCTAAGCTTACTTCTGGGTAGTCTTTGCTTACTTCGGTGACTACTTCGCGCCATAATACGCTTGATGCTAATACATTGGCTTTATCAACAGAGGTAACATGGTTACTACGTAGTTTTGCTGCTTCAAAAGCAAAGCGTGCAATACGCTCAATTTCTTTTCGTGAGTATGTTTGCGTATCAAATGCAAACTCTTCAGCGCCTTCACCACTGCGGCCTTTTTCACCAAAATAAATGCCGCCAGTTAGTTCGCGCACACATAAAATATCAAACCCTTTTTCGCTAATATCAGCGCGAAGTGGCGACGCTGCACTCAATGCAGGTAATAACTGTGCAGGGCGTAAATTACAAAACAAACCAAAGTGCTTACGAAGCGGCAATAACGATGCGCGCTCAGGCTGCTCGTTTGGTGGTAAGTTTTCCCATTTAGGACCACCTACCGAACCAAATAAAATAGCATCGGCACTTTCACAGGCACTAAGTGTTTTTGGTGGTAATGCTTCACCAAATTCATCAATGGCTGCGCCACCAATAGCATGATGCTGACGGTTTAATGTAAAACCAAACTTATTGCTTACAGCATCAAGTACTTGCTCTGCTGCTGCCATAACTTCTGGACCAATACCGTCGCCAGCTAATACTGCAACGCTGTAGTTTGTTTTACTCATCCTGCTTTCCTTTGTTGTTTTAAATCAGACACTTTCTGTGCACGATAAATTAAGTTATAAACACGGATCATGGCGCGTACCGACGCTTCAACCACATCCGCTGCAATGCCCGCACCGTGGTAAGGTCGGCCATCGTATTTAGCTATAATATTTACTTGCCCTAATGAGCTTGCGCCTTGGCCTGTTGCTTCTAAGTTATATTCAATCATTTCAACGCTCATACCGGTTAAACGCTCAATAGCTGCAAACGAAGCTTCAACTGGGCCATTACCTGTCGCGGCTTCTTGTTTAGCTTCGCCATCAATTCGCATTCCAATCGTAGAGCTTGCTACCGATTGTGAGTTAGAGGCTGAGTTAACAAATTCTAATTGGTATTTTTCATCTTTGCCGTTAATTTGATTAAAGTAAATCATCGCCTCAAGGTCGTAATCGTATACAGTGCCTTTTTGGTCAGCCAATTCAATGAAGCTTTTGTATAAGCCATCCATATCGTAATCAGATTCTTGATAGCCTAACTCTTCTAAGCGATGCTCAATAACATGACGACCCGAACGAGAAGTCATATTTAATTGGTTGCTTGGCACACCAACGCTTTCTGGCGACATAATCTCATAAGTATTTTGCGCTTTTAATACACCGTCTTGGTGAATGCCAGAACTATGTGCAAAGGCGTTTTCGCCAACAATCGCTTTATTTGGCTGTACTGGCATATTACAAATTTTAGCCACTTGGCGAGAAGCGCGGTAAATTTCTTCACTTTTAATATCGGTGTATACTTTTAAGTGGTCGTGGCGCATTTTCATGATCATCGCCACTTCTTCAAGCGAGCAGTTACCAGCACGCTCACCAATGCCATTAATAGTACACTCAATTTGGCGCGCACCGGCTTGCACTGCGGCTACCGAGTTTGCTACTGCTAAACCTAAATCATTGTGGCAATGCACGCTTAAGCGCGCTTTATCGATGTTTGGCACGTTATTCATTAAATGGCGGATCATCGCGGCGTATTCGTCAGGCGTTACAAAACCAACGGTATCTGGCAAGTTAATAGTTGAAGCTCCGGCATTAATTGCTTGCTCAACAATTTTACATAAATCCCAATGTGGCGTACGACCAGCATCTTCACACGAAAACTCAACATCATCAGTATAGTTACGTGCCAATTTAATTGATTTAACAGCCATTGCCGTTGCATCGTCTAAGCTCATACGTAATTTATGTTCAAGGTGCAAAGGGCTTGTAGCGATAAAAGTATGAATACGGCTTTGCTGAGCTGTGCGAAGTGCTTCGCCACAGGCTTCAATGTCTTTAGCAACTGAGCGTGCCAAACCACAAATAATCGGGCCTTTTACTTCGGTTGCAATACGTTGCACCGAGCGAAAATCAGCAGGGCTCGAAACCGGAAAACCCACTTCCATCACATCCACATTCAAGCGGCTAATTGTATGTGCTAATTGAATTTTATCATCTTCAGTAAGGCTTGCTTTAAGCGCCTGTTCGCCATCACGTAAGGTGGTATCAAAAATCCATACTTTATCTTGCTCTTGCATAACTGCCCCTCATTCCTATGTTACCCAAATTTCAATTAATCCCAGCCGCGAGATAAAAAAAACCCCGCAATTGCGGGGTTTTTTAGTGTTCAACTCGATGCAAACACACTAATCCCCGCTTACTTGCCATAGCAGTAAGAGGTTAAGTTTTAGTGTAATTAAACGAATAATATGCATCTTGTTTTCTTATGTGTGTGTTCAGTGAAGCCTATTTTTAACATTCATAGCCGCACCAAGCAAGCATAAATATTCTACACAATAGATTTAAAAACGATTCAATTGGGTTTTTTAATTCAACATAGGTCTATATTGGGAATTAAAACAACAAATACGTAACTAGCGACGCTTAAATTAATAAGCACTGCAATATACCGTGCTTATATTAACTTTTTACAATTTTTTTAAGCTATGCTTCTTTATTCGTTTCTCTTACGTAATGCCCGGCTCCACGAGTAATATAACGCAGCTGCCAAATAACACGCTCAATTAATTCGTCGCGTTGCAATCCTTCTATATCGAGCGCTTCTGCACCCGCATTAAATACGAGCGTTACCATAGATTCTGCCTGAATATAGGCATGCATGGCATTACACTTAGTTTCACTTTCTAAATAATGAGCCAGCTCTAAAATAAAATGTTTTACTTCGCGGGCTACAGCGGCTCTAAATGCTTTAGAAGTCCCAGAGCGTTCTCGCAGCAACAACCTAAATTGGTTACTTGAGTTATCAATAAACTCCATAAAAGTAACCACTGAGGTATTTATAACACTGCCGCCATCGTTAGCTATTCGTCTGCGTGCTTGACGCATTAGTTGACGAAGGGTTAAACCGGCTTCGTCTACCATGGTTAAACCTAGCTCATCCATGTCTTTAAAATGACGATAAAAAGAAGTTGGGGCAATACCGGCTTCTCGTGCTACTTCGCGTAAACTTAAATTCGAAAAACTATGATCAGCACTCAGCTGATTAAATGCCGCTTGAATTAACGCCTGTCGTGTTTTTTGTTTCTGTTGCGCTCTAACACCCGACATCAACAGCTCCCTGAATTATTTTATATGAATATTTAGTGATATTAGCTCAATTGTACAGTCTAATACTTGACGACGAGAGTTTGAAATACTATTTTAGCTTACAGTTGTACGCTGAGATTGAGAATTATGAATAAACCACCGATTATTTGGACAAACGTCCTATTTTTTAGCCTAACCTTTTTGGCGGCTGCCACACTTGTACCTTGGTACGCTATTAGCTACGGATTTACCAGCGCGCATTGGATTGCTTTTGTAGGCTGCATGTTTTATGCGGGCTTATCAATTACTGCCGGCTACCATCGATTATGGGCACATAAAACCTATAACGCACACCCTGCAGTTGAATTTATTTTTGCGCTAGGCGGTGCTTTTGCACTACAAAACAGTGCTTTGCATTGGAGTAGCGATCACCGTATACATCATGGTCAAGTTGACGACCCAATAAAAGACCCTTACGCGGCTACCAATGGTTTTTGGTATAGCCATATCGGCTGGATGTTACGTGACTACCAAGGCGATAGCTACAACGACTATAGTAATTGTCGTGATTTACAACGAAATAAAGTCGTTATGTGGCAACATAAGCACTACTTAAAACTAGCTATTGCTATGAACGTAGGTTTGCCTCTAGCACTTGGTTTATTGGTTGGTGATGTGTGGGGTATGTTAATCCTTGCAGGTTTACTACGCTTAGTACTAAGCCAACACTTTACCTTTTTTATAAATTCGGTTGCACATATTTGGGGCTCTCGCCCATACACCGAAAAAAATACGGCACGTGACAACGGCTTTTTAGCGTTATTTACATACGGTGAGGGGTATCACAACTTTCACCATATTTTTGCAAGCGACTACCGTAACGGTATTAAATGGTTTCATTACGATCCAACAAAATGGATGATTCGCTCTTTAGCAGCTGTTGGTTTAGCTAATAAATTGAAGCGTACACCTGTTGAACGTATCGAAAAAGCAAAGGCCGAAACGCTAATGAGCAAAACGCAAACGCGTCTTGCAAAATTGCCTTTAGCACAAGATAAGATTACATTATTACAACAAGAGTACGATTTACTGCTGAAAAAACTGCAAAATTATTGTTCACTACAAAAACAAGTGTTAGAAGTTAAAAAAAATAACATGGCAAAGCAGTGTGAACGCTCAGCATTAATGGCACAATACCATGAGTTGGAAGCCGCCTGGGAAAATCAAAAACAGGCATGGCTAGCACTTAATGCGAGGTTATTAAAAGCCTCTTTTAATTAATTTAGGAGTGGCTGTGGCCAAACAACCAGAACAAAAAAAAGTACCCGTGACATACCAATATGATGCAATAATTATTGGCACGGGTCCTGG
Organism: Pseudoalteromonas sp. TAE56; assembly: GCF_000497955.1. NCBI lineage: Bacteria > Pseudomonadati > Pseudomonadota > Gammaproteobacteria > Alteromonadales > Pseudoalteromonadaceae > Pseudoalteromonas > Pseudoalteromonas sp. TAE56. The sequence goes on along the minus strand of NZ_AUTN01000138.1, from coordinate 13,929 downwards.
CGGTGAAGGTACCGCCATGAACCTTTCAAAAAACGACAAAAAAGTAGCAGTTATTGAACGCCAAGAAGCTGTTGGTGGCGGTTGTGTACATTGGGGAACTATCCCTTCAAAAGCGCTTCGCCATTCTGTTAGCCGCTATATTGAATACAAAGCAAACCCGTTATTTAATATTGGTGAGCGCCCTAGCCGCTTAACTTTTCCTGATATTTTACGTCACGCCAGTTCGGTTATTTCTAAGCAATCTAATTTACGTAGTAGCTTTTACGACCGTAACCGCATTCATATGTTTCAAGGTGATGCGAGCTTTGTAGATAAGCACACGATTGAAGTAAAAAGAAATGACGGCTCAACCGAGCGACTAACGGCTAAAACGATTGTTATAGCAACGGGTTCACGCCCTTATCGCCCACCAGAAGTCGATTTTACACATTCTCGTATTTACGAAAGTGATACAATACTTGGCCTTAAACACGACCCTCACCGCGTACTTATATACGGCGCTGGTGTAATTGGTTGTGAGTATGCTTCTATATTTAAAGGTTTAGGCGCTAAAGTTGATTTAGTTAATACACGCGACCGACTACTTGCTTTTATGGATGCTGAAATATCTGACGCGCTTAGCTATCACTTTTGGAACAGCGGTATTGTTATTCGTCATAACGAAGAGTTTGACCGAATAGAGACCCGTGACGACTGCGTTATTATGCATTTAAAATCAGGCAAACGCGTAAAAGCTGACTGTATTTTATTTGCTAATGGCCGTACTGGTAATACAGATACATTAAACCTTGAAGCCATTGGTTTAAAAGCCGATAGCCGTGGCCAATTAAAAGTTAACGAAACATATCAAACAGAAGTTGATAACGTTTACGCTGTAGGTGATGTAATTGGCTACCCAAGCCTTGCTAGTGCTGCGTTTGACCAAGGTCGTATAGCTGCTGATGCAATTGCATGTGGTAACTGTGACGACCGCCTGATTGTTGATATTCCGGCCGGTATTTATACCATTCCAGAAATGAGCTCAGTAGGTAAAACAGAGCAAGAACTTACAGCCGCTAAAGTACCGTATGAAGTTGGCCGTGCTCAGTTTAAGCATTTGGCTCGCGCGCAAATTGCTGGTACTGAAGTAGGTAGTTTAAAAATATTATTCCACACTGAAACCAAAGAAGTACTTGGCGTACATTGTTTTGGCGAGCGTGCATCTGAAATTGTTCACATTGGCCAAGCCATTATGGAACAAAAAAATGGTGGCAATAATATCGACTACTTTGTAAATACCACATTTAACTACCCAACCATGGCTGAAGCCTACCGTGTTGCGGCATTAAATGGTTTAAATCGCTTATTTAAGTAGGTTATTAAGTAAGGTTTTTTTAAAGCCCTTTATAAATAGATAACAAAAAGCCCGCTAATTAGCGGGCTTTTTACTTTTAAACAGTTTTTAAACCATTATTACTTATGGTACTTAGCACTTAGCTCATGTACCGCATTAATAAATACACCGGCATTTTCAGGGTCTACATCTGGTGTAATACCGTGGCCTAAGTTAAACACGTGGCCATTGCCCGTACCAAAATCTTCTAAAATAGTGCCTACTTCTTGACGAATACGCTCTGGTGTACCGTGTAACATAGATGGGTCCATATTACCTTGTAGAGCAACTTTATCACCAACACGGCGCTTAGCGTCGCTAATATTAATAGTCCAATCAAGGCCTATTGCATCACAACCTGTTGCTGCAATAGCTTCAATCCATTGACCACCATTTTTAGTGAACAAAGTAACCGGTACTTTACGACCATCGTATTCACGAATTAAGCCATCAACAATTTTATGCATGTATTGCAGTGAAAATTCGTTGTAATCGCGCGGGCTTAATACACCACCCCATGAGTCAAATACCATTAGCGATTGCGCGCCAGCTTTAATTTGAGCATTTAAGTAATCGATAACTGAATCTGCTAACTTATCTAGTAATAAATGAAGTGTTTGCGGCTCTGCAAACGCCATTTTTTTTATTTTACCAAATACTTTGCTGCTACCGCCTTCAACCATATAAGTTGCTAGTGTCCAAGGTGAACCAGAAAAACCAATAAGTGGTACTTCACCCTTAAGTTCACGACGAATAGTGCTTACTGCGTTCATAACGTAGCCAAGCTCGTCTGTAGGGTCTAACTTTGGAATTTTTTTAACATCAGCAAGTGATGAAATAGGACGTTCAAACTTAGGGCCTTCACCAGTTTCAAAGTAGAGACCTAAACCCATCGCATCTGGAATCGTTAAAATATCACTAAATAATATAGCAGCATCTAACGGGTAGCGACGTAATGGTTGCAGTGTTACTTCACATGCAAGTTCTGCATTACGGCACAGGCTCATAAAATCGCCCGCTTGTGCACGTGTTGCACGGTACTCTGGTAAATAGCGTCCTGCTTGGCGCATCATCCATACCGGAGTTACATCAACAGGTTGTTTTGCAAGTGCACGTAAATAACGGTCGTTTTTTAATTCGCTCATGGCGTAAATGATCCTAAGACTTGTATAAATTGTGCAAGATTGTACCACCATATTCCCCGACCCTCTATTGCTTAGGGACGAAAACAGCTTTAGCTAGAGGCAGATCAATATAATGGAGTGTTTTAATCCATTTTGACTATAAAACAAGCAAAAAAGAATAACATTTAAAACTTTTTATTAATATGTTTGCAACATACTAAAAACCTTGTTATTGTTTGTCCCGCGTTAACAAAAACAACAATAAAAATCTTAAAACAATAAAAATAAAAGTTTTAAAATAATAACAATAAAAATCATCTCATAAAAATAAGAAAACTTGTTATAACAAGTCACTGAAAGAAATTAGACCACCGTAACTGGTGGTTTTTTCTTGCCTGCAATAAAACTCCCCCATCTTAATTAATATAAAAAGATACAACTCACAACTGGGTTACTTTACTTGTTGATATACGCTCAAATTAAATATATCTTGATGTACAGTGAGTTATTATATTTTTAATTAAAAACCAACCCAGCCTAGGAGAATAATTATGCTGACGCGTGTAGAAAAAGCTCAACAGAAATGGGGTGGTAGCCACACAGTAATTGACAAATGGCTAAACGAACGCCAAGACCTTATTGTACTTTATTGCAAAATTGCAGGCTTTACGCCGTACGAAAAACAAGATCAGGCATTACCAGAGCCAAAGCTAATTGAATCATTTTGCCAACTTTTAATGGATTACCTATCTGCAGGCCATTTTGAAGTGTATGACGATATAGCAAAAGCATGTGAAAAAAAGGGCTTACAAAGCCAAGAATTAGCAAACTCTATTTACCCGCGTATTTCTAGTACAACCGACATAGCGCTTGATTTTAATGATAAGTACGCTGAAGTAGACAAAGAAGACTTGTTAAAGGGCTTTGATGATGACTTATCTGTTATTGGCGAAGCATTAGAAGCACGCTTTGCACTTGAAGATGAGCTTATTGATAACTTGTTTTCTAATCACGCAAACTAATATGTTATTTACGCACATTAAAAAAGGGACCTAAGGTCCCTTTTTGCATTTACACAATAAGCTTATTATTGTGCTGGTGCTTCTTCATTTTGAATTTCAAGTAATTCAACTTCAAATACAAGTGTTGAATTAGCTGGAATCTTACCTAAGTCACGGTCGCCGTAAGCAAGTTCTGAAGGAATAGTGAACTTGTACTTAGAACCCACTGACATAAGTTGTAAACCTTCAGTCCAACCCGCAATTACGCGGTTAAGAGGGAAAGTTGTAGGTTCGTTACGTGCATATGAGCTATCAAACTCAGTACCGTCTAATAAAGTACCTTTGTAGTGTACTTTAACTACATCAGTTGCTACTGGCTTTTCGCCATCGCCTTCGCTAAGTACTTCGTACTGTAGGCCAGACTCAGTTACTGTAACGCCTTCTTTTTTAGCGTTGTCAGCTAGGTATTTAACACCCGCTTCTTTGCTTTTTTCAGACTCTACTTTTGCTTTTTCTTCTTGCTTAGTACGTACTGATGTATCTAATTCAGTTAATACTTCACGAATTTTTTCTTCGTCAAGCTTTGCATTGCCAGCAAGTGCATCTTCAAAACCACGGATTAAAAGTGCTTGGTCTAGTTCAATACCAATTTCTGTTTTGTCTGCTAGGTCTTTATTTAAAAAGTTACCTACAGATGCACCAATACCGTATGCTTGTTGCTGTTCAACAGTGTCTAATTTAACTTCAGCTTGTTCTTTTTTTGCTTCTTGATTACAAGCTGTAAGCGCTAAAACTGACGCTGCAATCAATGACAATCTAATCGTCTTTTTCATTTTAAATCTCCGACACACTTTGCAGTTGTCATTTTAATGTATTATTACTAGTTAAAGATTAACGGCCCACATGATAGGCTGCTTGTTTAATGACTAAATTCCACATTGTTAGCTAAACTAAAAACATATCCAGTGATTAGACAAACAACCTAGGCATTTAACGCGTCCTAGTCTAACCTCTCAGTCACTAAGAGTTAAGGGGAAATACCTGTAATATGTCGATATTTCGTACTTTTTTAATCGTATTTAGCTGTTTTTTAGCCATCGCCTGTACCGATAAAAAACAACACGCTGTAGCAAGTTACGAACATGCTGCACAAGGTGCGTTTTCATCAACACTGTCAAACGATGGTAAATACAGTTTGATCTCCTCTATCAACCATGGGGTCGCCCTGTGGGATAATCAACAGCAGGTACTAAAATACCAATGGTTTCAGCAGCAAGATCAAGACAGTTTGGTATACGCCGTTGCTATTGCTTTTGATAACAGCGTGGCTGTTACCGCCGAAAAAACCACGTTTGCTGTGTGGGATATAGCCACAGGCAAAAATAGAGGTTATTACAAAATACAAAAAGCCAGTATTCGCGATATTGCCATTAGCAATCAAGGCCGTAGTGTTTTATACGGCCGTAGCGACGGCGTTGTCGTATTTGTAAACCTAGAAACCGGACGTCGTATTGAGTTTTTAGGTCATCAAGATAAAGTTAACACTGTTGACCTGTCACCTAACGGACGCTTTGCTTTGAGTGGCTCTAACGATTATGTTGCTTACTTTTGGGATACACGTACAGGGCAAGTAATTCATCGTTTTAATCACCCAACGCGTGTTACCCAAGTAACGCTCGATCCACAAGGTCGCTATGCGTTTACGGCCGATAGTATGGCACAAGCAAATGTATGGAAGCTGACTACAGGTGATCTTGTGAGTAAACTGAAGTATATTGCGCGTCAGAAAATTTTTACTGCTGTGCGTTTTAACGAACAAGGCACTTTGCTTGCAACTGGCTCGCCAAATAAGCGCGTAGATTTATGGCAAATACCAAGCGGTGAAAAAATTCAAACTTGGCAGGTTACCCCGCGCGAAGGCAGCAAGCCTAAATCGGCGGTGGTGCTAGATGTGACATTTACAGATAACGGTAAGTCGTTGTTAACCGAAAGCTCCAGCGGTATCGCAGAGCGATTTATTATACGAGAGAATAATGAACACAATTGAACATCGCTTAATGGAACTTGAAGCCAAAGTGGCTTTTCAAGACGAAACAATTGAAGTCTTAAATGATGAAATAAAAGTGCACCAGCAACTGTTAGCAAAAATGAAACGCCAAACTGAGCTGCTAGCAGAAAAAATTAAAGAATCGCAGTCATCATCGTCTATGATGTCTGAAGCACCTGAGCCGCCTCCACCGCATTACTAAGACCGGTAAAAATTAGGCAATAAAAAACCGGGTTAGTCGCCCGGTTTAAATACACCAATTACTTGTTCAAATTGGCGAGTAGACGCCTGAACAGCGTTATCGGGTTGCGCCATTTTATGACCACACTCAACACACTCTACTTTTTCAACATCATGTTCTCTGTATAGCATCATTGTATCCATGGCTTTGCAGTCAGGGCACGATGCACCAGCAATAAATCGCTTCTTTTGTCTCACAACATTTTTCCTGTGGTTTGAACTACTGCTATTTTATCGTATAACTTCACTTGTTGATACGCTTGATAAGAGCATTAAGTTCTATGTTATGATAGCGCCAACTTAACAAGGGCACAGCAAAGTAACGCATTCATGATCCAAATCTCAGAAATAGAACTACTTCGTGGCGGTAAAGCCTTATTAAAAAATGCATCAGCTACGTTATTCCCAGAACATAAAGTAGGCCTTGTTGGCGCTAATGGCTGTGGAAAATCAACGTTATTTGGTTTACTAAAATCTGAATTGCAACTCGATGCAGGTAATTGCAGTATTCCCAAAGATTGGTCTATTGCCTCAGTAAAACAAGAAACCCCCGCCCTTGAAATAAGCGCAATTGATTATGTACTTCAAGGCCACCCAGAATACTACGCAATGCGTATAGCACTGCGTGAGGCCGAGAAAAACAACGATGGCGACACACAAGCCAAAGTACATATTCAGCTTGAAAACATTAAAGGCTACAGCATTGAATCAACCGCCGGTGAGCTATTACACGGCTTAGGCTTTGCCAATAACCTTATAGAAAACCCTGTTAGCTCGTTTTCGGGTGGTTGGCGCATGCGTTTAAACCTTGCCCAAGCATTAATACGCGACGCCGATTTACTATTACTCGATGAGCCAACAAACCACCTTGATTTAGATGCTGTTTATTGGCTTGAGCGTTTTTTACGTGCTTACACTGGCACCCTTGTACTTATATCGCATGACCGTGAGTTTTTAGATGCGGTGGTTGATCAAATTTGGCATGTAGATAAGCAACTTATCAACGTGTACAAAGGTAACTACTCGCAGTTTGAACGCCAAAAAGCTGAGCGCTTACTACAACAACAAGCAATGTTTGATAAGCAACAAGATCAAATTGCGCACCTTGAGCAGTTTATAACGCGTTTTAAAGCAAAAGCCAGTAAAGCTAAACAAGCACAAAGCCGTGTAAAAGCACTTGAACGCATGGAAAAACTAGCGCCGGCACATGCCGACTCGCCATTTAACTTTGAGTTTGCAGAGCCAAAAGCATTACCAAACCCACTAATGACAATAGATAAAGCCAAAGCGGGTTATGGTGACGTCACTATTTTAAATAATATAGAGCTAAACCTTGTACCAGGTAGCCGAATTGCTTTACTTGGTAGAAATGGTGCGGGTAAATCAACGCTAATTAAACTCCTTTCTGGTGATTTAGAGCCGCAAGCTGGCGAAGTTATTCAGCATCACGGTTTAAATATTGGTTACTTTGCGCAGCATCAGCTTGAATCTCTTGATTTAAAAGCCAGTGCAATAACGCATATACAACGACTCGATCCTAAAGCTACTGAGCAATCACTACGTGACTTTTTAGGTGGTTTTGCCTTTATTGGCGATAAAGCCCTTGAGCCTGTAGCCCCATTTTCGGGCGGCGAAAAAGCACGTTTAGTACTTGCTATGTTGGTATATCAAAAACCAAACTTATTACTACTCGATGAGCCAACTAACCACCTTGATTTAGAAATGCGCCATGCACTTGTTATGGCACTACAAGGCTTTGAAGGCGCTATGGTTACCGTATCGCATGATCGCCATATGCTTAAAAACACCGCCGACGAGTTTTACTTAGTAGATGACGGCAAAGTAACCCAGTTTGGTTACGACTTAGATGCGTATTATCAGTGGTTACTGAATGCCAATAAAGAAGCGGTTAAAGCGCAGCAAAACGACGAGCCTAAAGCAAACCCAGGTGTTAACCGTAAAGAGCAAAAGCGCTTAGAAGCTGAATTTAGAAAAGCCACTCAGCCACTTAAAAAGCAAATTGAAAAGCTGGAAAAGCAACTCGATAAATTTACTGCAGAGCTTAGCGAAGTTGAAGTAGCCCTTGGCGACAACGAACTCTACAACGATGATAACAAAGCCAAGCTTAAAGAGTTATTAGCTAAGCAAGCAACGCTTACACCTAAACTTAACGACATTGAAGAAGAGCTACTTATGGCACTTGAAGAAATGGAAGAAAAAGAGCAGGCATTCGCCGATGAACTTGCTCAATAGCGACCATTTTTGGCAGTTTGCGTGCACCTTGTACGCAAAGCCTGAGCAACAAAAAACCTTGCTGGCACTACAAAACCAGCAAGGAAAAAATGTTAATTTATGCTTATTACTGCTTTATTTAGATTCATTAAATTTAAGTGTTAATGCCCAACAGTTAAATGAGTTAATAAATGTAACTAGTGAGTTTGATACTCACGCATTACAGCCTCTGCGCGCCGCACGCAGCTATTTAAAAGCTAATCAGAATACGTTAAGTGATTACGCCACAATACGCGAAGAGTTGCTAAGCGCTGAGCTGAAGCTTGAAAAACAACAGCAACATATGTTGATTGAAGCAGTAAATGAGTTTGAATTAGTCAAACATACAGAGCCAAACAATATTGAGCTATATGTGAAAGCCACTTAGGCTGCTACTTTTTGTGCCCTCTTCCACTGCTCATTCTCTTTTCTTTGTGCAAAAAACCTTTAAGTGATTTATTCACAAAGAGCTTAAGATGCGCTTCGCTTTTAGAGGAAAATAAACTAAATTACTTAGATATAAATATTGAGCGGTTGTTTAGCTGAGGAGTTTATTACCCTGTCCTAATCTTCTTCTCTTTTTCTTTTTTTTGCGCAAAGACCTTTAAGTAATTTACTCACAAAGAGGTTAAGAGGCGCTTCGCTTTTAGAGGAAAACAAACTAAATTACTTAGATATAAATATTGAGCAGTTTGTTGCTCTACCCTCATTTACTTCTCATTCTTTTCTCTTTGTGCAAAAAATCTTTAAGTGGTTTGCTCAAAAAAGTCAAAAGCGCTGCGCTTTAGGGGAAGTGGAAAAGCATGAATTAAGATCAGCTCACTATTTCAAGCAAAAAACTCTCTTAGCTCTCTGTGGTAATAACTTAGTAACCCTTAAAGCATGATCTAAATCAACTTAGCTTCGCTCCTACATCTGCTTATGTAAATAACTTGATCTCGATCACGTTGCAACCAGCAAACACCGCCTATGATTAACCCATCAACAACGAGGGGAACAACTCATGAACGTATTTTTTAGAGACTTTTTTACAGATCCAGTTTTATTTATGTCTTTTGGGTTTTTAACCATCGTTGTTTCTTTGTGTATCTTTTTTGCTTTTTTCTTTTTGAAAAAAATACATGATGCAGAAATTCCCGAACAAAATTAAGCACGACGCACTAAAGCGCCTTATTAGTTTACTAGTTAGGCGCTTTTTATTTTCTGAAGCGAAAAATTTGGTACACTAGCTTTTCGTTTAATACAAAGTGCGTAGTACAAACATGATCTCTCAGTTCAAACCAGCATGGTGGATGACCAATCGTCACGTTCAAACCATAATGCCGCGTTTTTTCCGCCCATTTCACCACACTCGCTACGAACTTGAGCAACTTGATACGCCCGATGGTGACTTTATTGAGCTCGCATGGTCACTTCCACATAATGAAACCGCACCACTTGCCGTTGTTTTGCATGGCCTTGAAGGCAATATAAATAGCTTTTATGCCAAAGGCATGATGAAGGCTTTAAAAAAACAAGGTTATGCAGTTGTGCTTATGCACTTTAGAAACTGCTCAACTGAAGTAAACCGCCTTCCACGTGCTTATCACAGCGGTGACACCGCCGATTTAGCCTTTTTTATAAATCATCTTAAGCAACAATACCCAGATAGAGCGATGGTTGCCGTGGGCTTTTCGCTTGGTGGTAATGTGCTTGCTAAGTACTTAGGCGAAGAGAATACAAACTGCCCACTCAATGCAGCTGCAGTGGTATCGGCGCCTTATGACTTGTCATCATCAAGTGATGTTATTCGTAAAAGCTTAGGTAAAATTTATCAAAAGTATTTGCTCGATCGCATGAAAAAGTCGATGCAACGTAAATTACCGCAAATTAAGCAGCAAATTCCTATAACTACCGATCAATTAATGAATATTGATGATTTATTAGAGTTCGATAACCAACTTACAGCGCCGTTACATGGCTTTGAAAATGCCCACGATTACTATCGTAAAGCCAGTGCTATGCCGTACTTAAAAGATATCGCTATACCCACACTTATTATTCATGCCAAAGACGACCCGATGCTCTCAATTAAGGCCGTACCGAGTAGGCAAGATGTAAGTGAGCATGTTACGCTGCGCATCTCTGACAAGGGCGGACACGTTGGTTTTATTAGCGGTAAAAATCCGTTTAAGCCTATATTTTGGTTAGAGAAAGCCGTGCCATGCTATTTTGGGCAACATGTTTTAGGCAATGCAAACAAAGAGCAATTATGATTATTCCTTTTGAACAACTCGATAAAGACACCCTTTACAACCTAATAGAAAGCTATGTTTTACGTGAAGGCACCGATTATGGCGAAGTAGAAGCAAGCATTGAATCTAAAGTTAACCAAGTTAAGCTACAGCTTAAAAATGGCGAAGCCATGGTGTTTTTTTCAGAACTTCATGAGTCTGTAACTATTATTTCGAAGGGCGAATTTAAAGCGCTGCAAAGTGAAGAGCATCAAGCACAGTCGTTTGATTAAGGCGTAGTACTTGTAACTTTTGAGTTGAGCGTACACAATGGCTTTTTACCCAAAGAGCCAAAACATGATAAAACTCAGCACTCTAGTGGTAGCCATATCACTAGCATTAACTAGCCAAGCCCAAGCAGAACAAACAATAACAGCATCTGAAAAGGCAATTAAGCTCGCTAAAGACACTATTTTAATTGATACCCATATCGACGTACCTTACCGAATTCATAAAAACTGGGTTGATGTAACTAAAGCGACAACTGATGGCGACTTTGACTACCCTCGCGCTGTAAAAGGCGGTTTAAACGCACCGTTTATGTCGATTTATATTCCTGCGCATTTGGAGTTTGAAGGTAAAGGTAAAAGCTATCAGCTAGCCAATCAAATGATTGATAGTATGGAAGCCATAGCCCAGCGCGCGCCCGATAAGTTTGCTATTGCTAGCTCAAGCAGTGGTATAGAGGAGCAATTTAAACAAGGTAAGCTCTCTATCGCAATGGGTATGGAAAATGGCTCTCCAATCGAAGGGGATATGAAGAATCTTCAGCATTTTTACGAGCGTGGCATTCGCTACATCACGCTAGCGCACTCGCAAAGCAACCATATTTCGGACTCGTCTTACGATATACGCCGTAAATGGAAAGGCTTAAGCCCATTTGGTAAAAAGCTTGTCACTGAAATGAATAATATTGGTATGTTAATCGATGTATCACACATCTCTGATGATGCGTTTTATCAGGTTATGGATCTATCTAAAACACCAGTAATAGCTTCACATTCATCACTTCGTAAATACACGCCAGGCTTTGAGCGTAATATGAATGACGATATGCTATTGGCACTTAAAGAAAATGGCGGCGTTATTCAAATCAACTTTGGCTCAAGCTTTGTTACTGCTAAAGCAGGCAGTTGGGGCAAGCAATTAAAAAGCACAAAAGAGTCTGCTAAAAAAGACGGCACTAAGTTAAGCAACGATTTTGATGCTGCGTACCGTGCTAAAAATCCTTATCCATTTGCAAGCCTTGAGCAGGTGCTTGATCATATTGATCACGTAGTTGAGCTAATTGGTATTGATTATGTAGGTATTGGCTCTGATTATGATGGTGTGGGCGATTCATTACCTATCGGCTTAAAAGATGTATCTAGCTACCCGAATCTTGTTCAAGGTTTAATGGACAGAGATTACAGCGATGCTGATATTAAAAAAATTCTTAGCGGTAATTTATTAAGAGTTTTAAAACAAGCTGAAGAATATGCTAAAAAGCATTAATCGTGAAAGTTAAATAGCAAATCTTTTAGTGCTTATTGAATTTCCTTTAGTGCTTAAGTTCTTTTATGGCTTTTAAAACTGTTTCGTTAATATTTTTATGCAAAGCTTGAAAGTAAATATCAGGGTTATCACTATCTGTGTTAACCCTAAATAATGCTTGAGGTGAAAAGCCCTCAACTTTTTCATTAATTGTTAGTTCTAGTTTTGAATCTGAGTCTTTCGAAATAAAGCCACATACATTAACTAGTTCTTCAGATAGTCTTTCATTTAATATTGATACTCTTGCTTTATCTTTTATTGATGATAGGAGGCAGCTATACTTCTGTTTATATTCACTACAGTCGATTATTGGACTATAGAAATCTAAAAGGAGGAGTCCAGAATTATTTGTTTTAATGTCTATGTAATCCTTCAATTCATAAAGCTTTAAGCAAAGCTCAGTAGTTAGCTGCAACTTAGAAAGCTTAACAGCCTGTTTAGATGCTTCATGTGACTTAACTGCGACTTTATACGTTACAAAAGCAATAACAGCAGTAATTCCAGCTATAATTAATGTAAGAAGATCAGCAATACTTAATTCCATATAAACCCTCTGTAATATTGGTAAATAAATTAATATAAAAAACAGTGATAAGTCCCAGCCAGGATATCTCTTATCTATTTTTTCAAGGTAGTTAAAAAAAGGGTCCAAATTAATTCCTTTTCATTTTATTGCCACAGCTTTACTCTAAAAGCTTATTTAGGATGTCGAAAGCCACCTTATTTGGCAAATAATACCACAAAGAATTTTCCCTCGGGTTTCGTAAAACTCAACCCAAGCTACGACAAGAAAGTTATAACTCAAAGCTAATCACTTTTCTATAGGCATTAAAAAAGGCCACCTAAGTGACCTTTTTCTAACAATTAACTTTAACGTTAATTATTACGCTACGATAGTTGCTACAACACCAGCACCTACAGTACGGCCACCTTCACGGATAGCAAAACGAAGACCTTCATCCATCGCGATTGGTGCGATTAGAGTTACTGTCATCTTGATGTTATCACCAGGCATTACCATTTCTACGCCTTCTGGTAACTGTACGTCACCCGTTACGTCAGTTGTACGGAAGTAGAACTGTGGACGGTAACCTTTGAAGAATGGAGTATGACGACCACCTTCATCTTTCGAAAGTACGTATACTTCTGAAGTGAATGTAGTATGTGGGTTGATTGAACCAGGCTTAGCTAGTACTTGACCACGTTCAACGTCTTCACGTTTAGTACCACGTAGAAGTGCGCCGATGTTTTCGCCAGCACGACCTTCGTCTAGAAGCTTACGGAACATTTCAACACCAGTACAAGTAGAACGAGTTGTATCATTGATACCAACAATTTCTACTTCGTCATTGATGCGGATGATACCAGCTTCAACACGACCAGTTACAACTGTACCACGACCCTGGATTGAGAAAACGTCTTCGATAGGCATGATGAATGGCTTATCGATGTCACGCTCTGGCTCTGGGATGTAAGAATCAAGTGCGTTTGCAAGCTCAACAATCTTATCTTCCCACTCTTTCTCGCCTTCTAACGCTTTAAGCGCAGAACCAGCGATTAGAGGTAAGTCATCACCTGGGAAATCGTATTCTGAAAGAAGTTCACGAACTTCCATTTCTACTAGTTCAAGTAGTTCTTCGTCATCTACCATGTCACATTTGTTCATGAACACGATGATGTAAGGAACGCCAACTTGACGAGAAAGAAGGATGTGCTCACGCGTTTGTGGCATAGGGCCATCTGTCGCAGCAACTACTAAGATCGCGCCGTCCATTTGAGCAGCACCAGTGATCATGTTTTTAACATAATCGGCGTGACCAGGACAATCTACGTGTGCGTAGTGACGTGTAGGTGTATCGTATTCAACGTGAGACGTTGAAATAGTGATACCACGTTCGCGCTCTTCTGGAGCGTTATCGATTGATGCGAAATCTTTAGCAACACCGCCGTATACTTTTGCAAGTACGTTAGTGATTGCTGCAGTTAGTGTAGTTTTACCGTGGTCAACGTGGCCGATTGTACCAACGTTTACGTGCGGTTTTACGCGTTCAAACTTTTCTTTTGCCAT
>NZ_AUTN01000137.1:0-23945 GCF_000497955.1 Pseudoalteromonas sp. TAE56 | reverse complement strand
CCGCCATTATTGTTGCTTTTTTAGGGCGATTGCACCCAGTAGGAATTACGTTTGCGGGCCTACTAATGGGGCTTATTTATATGGGAGGTGAGCTTGCGCAAATTAACATGGGTTTACCAAACGCCATTACCGGTATTTTTCAGGGGTTAATGCTGTTTTATTTACTCTCGTGCGATGTGCTTATTACTTATCGCCTTAGATTTTCGCTGCCATTTAAACAACAAAAAGCGCAGCCAATACATATTGCACAGGAGTCTTAAATTATGGATTTAGATGTAATTACTAATATTTTATACGCCACTATTCGTACAGGCACCCCCTTATTGCTGGTGGCGCTGGGTGAAATGGTATGCGAAAAAAGCGGCACCTTAAATTTAGGGCAAGAAGGCATGATGCTTTTAGGCGCGGTGGCAGGGTTTATAACCATGTACCAATGCGACAACCTATTTATTGGTTTTACGGTAGCAGCTTTGGTTGGTGTTATGGCCTCACTTATTTTCGCTTTTGTAGCGCTTAATTTAAATGCTAGCCAAGTGGCTGCAGGTTTGGCGCTGACTATTTTTGGTACTGGCCTTTCGGCATTTTTAGGTGCCGACTATGAAGGAAAAACCATTAACGCGTTACCTACTTTAGCAATTGCAGGGTTTGAGCATATTCCGGTATTAGGCAAAGCGCTATTTTCGCAAGACGCCATTGTGTATTTAAGTTGGAGTTTAGTGCTTGGTGCGTATTTGTTTTTTAAATACCACAGAGCAGGGCTTGCAGTACGGGCTATTGGTGAAAACCCAAGTGTGGGTAATAACTTAGGTTTACCTGTAATGCGTACACGTTATTTAGCCGTTATGTTTGGCGGCGCACTGGCTGGTATTGCGGGCGCTTACTTGTCGTTGGCTTATACACCACTTTGGACTCAAAACATGACGGCAGGGCGAGGTTGGATAGCCCTTGCGCTCGTGGTATTTGCAAGCTGGCGTATTGAGCGCGTAATGCTTGGCGCTTATTTATTTGGCTTTGCCAGCATTATGCACTTAGTTGCACAAGCGTTCGGTTTAGCGGTTGATTCTAACTTATTAGCCATGCTGCCTTATGGTGCAACACTTATTGTACTGATTATGCTCAGTAAAAATAAACAAAAGCTAAAAATGTACGAACCCATGTGGCTAGGTAAACCTTGGCACAAGGGTCATTAAATTAATTACAAAATCAATAAGGTAAATCACCTGCTTCAACAGGATATTAAAAATATAACACGGAGAATAACAATGAAAAAACTTATAACAACACTCGGGGTTGCATTGAGCTTGTGCATAAGCGCATCAGCTACTGCAAAAGATAACGTAAAAGTAGGCTTTGTATATGTAAGTCCAATTGGTGAGGCCGGTTGGACGTATACACACGATGTAAGCCGGCAGTATCTAGAAGACAAATTTGGCGACAAAATAGAAACTACTTTTGTTGAAAGCGTACCAGAAGGAGCCGATGCTGAGCGTGTTATTACGCAACTAGCCAAAAGCGGGCACGATTTAATATTTACAACGTCGTTTGGCTACATGAACCCAACACTTAAAGTGGCTAAACGGTTTCCTAATGTAAAGTTTGAGCATGCTACAGGCTATAAACGCGCAAAAAACGTAAGCACTTACTTTGATCGCATTTACGAAGGACGCTACCTAACAGGTGTTATTGCAGGGCACATGAGTAAAACCGACAGTATTGGGTATATTGCTGCGTTTCCTATTCCGGAGGTAATACGCGGTATAAATGCATTTACGCTTGGCCTGCGCTCAGTTAAGCCTAATGCAAAAGTAAAAGTAGTGTGGGTTAATAGCTGGTTTGATCCGGGTAAAGAGCGAGAGGCTGCCGATAGCCTTATAGATCAAGGCGTTGATATTATAACTCAACATACTGATTCGCCTGCACCATTGCAAGCAGCTGAAGCCGCTGGNGCGGCGGTTCATCATTGGGATGAATTTTACGCAGACCGTGTACAGCAGGTACTTGACGATAAATGGCAATCGCAAGATATATGGAAAGGTATAGGCTCAGGTATGACTCGCTTAGCGCCGCTAAGTAAAGACATTCCAAGTGATGTTGTGAGCGAAGTGAACGCGATTTCAGACAAAATTGGTAAAGGTGAATTCCATCCATTTACTGGCCCTATAAAAAATCAGCAAGGTGAGCTGGTTATTGAGGCGGGTAAAACAATAGACGACAAAACGTTGTTGGGTATGGACTTTTATGTTGAGGGCGTTGAAGGGCAGCTTAAATAAGCCGTTAACGCAATAACAATGAGTTGGTCACTTAGACAAATACAGTGGCTAACTCGCAAAACGTAGAGGTTTATATGTCAATAAATACAAGCTCGTCTGACGATATTATATATGCGGTTGATGACACCCCAGGCGCAACAGAATCATTTTTTGCAGGCTTGCAACATGTACTAGCAAGCTTTGTTGGCATTATTACGCCCACGCTTATTATTGGTGGGGTGCTAGGCCTTGGCAGCGAAATACCTTATTTAATTAGTATGGCATTATTTGTATCTGGTGTGGGCACGGTTATACAAGCGCGGCGTGTTGGCCCGGTGGGGTCAGGATTGATATGTGTGCAAGGTACAAGCTTTGCCTTTTTAGGAACTATTTTAGCGACAGGCTTTACCGTTAAAGCAACGGGTGGCAATAATGACGAAGTCCTTGCCACTATATTTGCCGTGTGCTTTTTAGCTGCTTTTGTTGAAGTATTTATTAGTTTTTTTATTAGTAAATTAGGCAAAGTAATAAAGCCAGTAGTCACTGGTGTGGTGATCACCACTATTGGTATTTACCTAATTAAAGTAGGCATGACTGATATAGGCGGCGGGCAATGGTTACTTACTAATATGCCTGAAAAATTTGCTTCAACGAGTAACTTAATTGTTGGTTTCTCGGTTGTTGCTTTAGTAGTGCTGCTTAATGCCAGTAAAAATCAATGGGTAAGGCTAACGGCTGTCGTAGTTGCAATGATACTTGGCTGGCTACTAGCCTTTGTATTAGGTATCGCTAAATTCAAATTAGGTGAATTTGATTTAATTGCCATCCCACTGCCCTTTAAATACGGCTTTAATGTTGATTTTGGTGCACTCATAGCCTTTGGCTTTTTATACCTTATTACTGCAATTGAATCGACTGGTGATATCACTGCCAATTGTGCTGTTTCTAAGCTACCTGTTACAGGACCTAGTTACTTAGCACGTATTCGTGGTGGTATTTTAGGTGATGGTGTTAACTCGATGATTGCCGCCTTATTTAACACTTTTCCTAATACTACTTTTAGTCAGAACAACGGCGTTATTCAGCTAACCGGTGTTGCCAGCAGACATATAGGCCTGTGGATCGGCAGTATTTTAATCATTCTTGGTTTGTTTCCTGTGATTGGTGCTGTATTACAAAATATACCTAAACCTGTTTTGGGCGGTGCAACGCTTGTAATGTTTGGCACCGTTGCCGCCGCGGGCGTAAAAATACTCGCAAGCGAAAAAATAAATCGCAGAAGCCTACTTATTATTGCAGTGAGTTTAGGGCTCGGGCTAGGTGTTAGTTTTGTACCAGAGTTGTTTGCAAACGCACCTAAGTTAGTTACCGCTATATTTGGTAGCGCAGTGACGGTATCGGGTATCACCGCAATAATAATGACGTTGGTACTACCAGAGAATTACTCAGCAAGTACAGATCATCTTAACTAAACTAATAAAAATCATTAAAGGGATTAACAATGAAAATCAAAATAATAAAAAATATAGCGTTCGTAACTGCAATTACAATGTGCTCTACAGGTGTATCGGCTAAAGAGCTTTGGTCTGATTTTAGTATTACCGCAATGACAGGAGCCGACTACCTAGAGCCATTTTCAGGGGAGGAAGACGACAGAAGTGTGGTAACCATTGAGCATGCATCGGGCCATACTTGGGGCAGTACGTTCTTTTTTATGGATAGACTAAGTAATCCCGATGAAGTGTATGGGGAGCTAAACATAAACCCTACTCTTTACAAGCNTGGCTCGGGAGATACGAATCAAAATAACTATTTATTAGGGGGCGGTATATCACTTGATGTACCTGGCTTTCAGTATTTTAATGTGGCTTATTATCGTCGTTTTCAAGATGAAATAGGTATAGAGCGTGAAGATAATAACCAAATAACAGTCACATGGGGCTATAACAAAGGTAACTTTAGATACGATGGCTTTTTAGATATCGTAGATAGCACCGACACAATGTTTGGTAAAAGTGAAGGCGGCTTTAACTTTACCTCACAGATTAAATACAACATTGCACCTATGCTCGGCTTAGATACAGGCCGCCTTGATGTGGGTATTGAGTATGTATATTGGAAAAATAAATTTGGTGTAGATGGTCAAACAGAGCACAACCCAAACCTGTTGGTTAAATGGCATTTTTAACAGCTAATTGAATGGTATTTAATTAATAATTAAAGGCTACTTTTTAGTAGCTTTTTTATTTGATAATCTTAAATAATTGAATAGCTTAAATTAGTTGTGTTAAATTACTTTTTAATAACACTATATGGATTTTGTTTTCATGGACTCTGAAATAGACTTTTCTACCTACACTTTAGATGAGCTTTACTCATCAGCGAGAGCTATCGATCGCGAAACCTACCCAGAACGAGCAAAAGAAATAGACGACTTAATTAAAACGCGAGAAGCACAGAGCCCACCTGAAAATATTGTATCAAAATTAGCAGGAGAAAAAGCAACGCGCTCAGATAGGCTAGTGGCTGCTATTATGGATGGCATTTTAGGTGTTGTTTGTTTTATTCCTGTATTCATGCTCGTAGGGTTTGATAATTTAAGCCAACCAACACTTACTTTATCTGGAGGTTTGCTAGGTTATGGCATATTAAGCACGTTAGTGCTTCATGGTTACCTTATGTACCAACGCGGACAAACAATTGGTAAATCTTTAATGTCTATCCGTATTGAAAATTTAGATGGTACACAAGCTAGCTTTACTACAATTTACTTTAAACGCATGCTTTCTATGCAACTCTTATCACTTGTCCCTTCGGTAGGTCAGTTTATAGCTGGTTTTGTTAATCCATTATTTATATTTGGAAAAGATAAACGATGTTTACATGATCATTTCGCGGGAACAAAAGTGAGCTATGTAGATTAATCAGGATATTAATTATGGCAACTTTGCCTAGGCAAAAAAAATTACCCGGGTTTAAAATAATCTACAGTTTGGCTTTATCAGCATTATTTATTGTCATTTTGCTATTTTACATGGAAGTAATTAACGAAAAACCTTTATTGCATCAGTTTTTATATTTGTTTGGATTATCTTCTTTAGGAGTGGTTATTGAATGGCTATCTACAAATAATAAGCAATCACAAGCTATTGATATTGCGAATGGTGAATTTAAATTACTTGGTATAAATATAAAGGTGTCTGAGCTAGAAGAAGTACTTTATTGCCAAACGAAGCGGTTTGAGCATACCTTAAGGTTTAAATTTAGAGACGCGACTTACCGAGACATAGAAATATCAGCCCCTGACTTGATTGATGATTTACGTTTTTATCAATTTTTGTAGGCTATCTCGCTTATTTTGAGTTGAAAAATAAGGCTAGTTTAATTTTAGGGCCTGCTTATAAACAACGTGTAAAAAATACCTACTTTTAAAATAATTACCTTCTCAAGTATTACTTTTCATAAAACCTAACCTTAAACTGCATTCAGTGTAAATTACAGCGTTGTTTTTAAATGTATTTTTTAAAGTTAATTCAAATTTTAAGGGATGCTTTTTGGCACGTAAGTTGATACAACCCCTTATGAATTTTAAAAAGGAATTACCATGACTGCAGAATACTTTATGGTACTAGGGTTACTCGGTGTCGCATTTTTTGCTGTTGCAGGGGCATTGCTTGGGTATGAAAAAAACATTAGTGGCTTTGGCGTAGTAGTGGTTGCAACCGTTACAGCATTAGGGGGCGGTACCCTTAGAGATATACTTTTAAACAAACCGGTATTTTGGATTGCTACCCCAGAGTATTTATATTCAACCTATGGGGCCGTTATAGCAACAATTGCATTTATTCGATACTTACCGCGCGTTAATAACTACTACTTTTTATTGGTAGACGCTGTTGGTATGGCGCTATTTAATATTATGGGGATAGAGAAAGCACTCATTAATGGCTCCGGCATGGTGGTCGCGATTACCATGGGTATTACTACAGGCATATTTGGTGGTTTAATACGTGATGTAATTTGCCGTGAGGTGCCAACGGTTATGCGCAGCGAACCTTACGCCTCTGCGTGTTTAGCGGGTGGTGCAGTTTATGCCGCTTTATTTAGCCTTAATGTAGATTACATTTGGTGTATTTTAGGGTCATTTTTCACGACTATTTTTTTAAGATTAGGCTCTTTGCATTGGGGGTGGCATTTAACTATTTTCAGAAAAAAAGACTTCAGAGATCAAAGCGACTAATTTTAGCTACGAGTTGCCCGTGTTTGCATGCGGTACGCGTAATTATCTTCATCAAGAATGGTAAAACCCAGTCGTTTATAAAGTTTTAATGCTTCCTAATAATAGCCCTAATGTTTATATTTTTAGGGCTATAGCGCTTTTAATTAGATACAACTAAAACAAGCGCATAGAGTTAAACATGCTGGTTAAATTAACAAAGACATTACTATCTTTACAGTACTACCAATACCCAAGTGCCTTCCACCAAAGCCCGCCAATAATTCCCCATACACTTAAATTAATAATACTCATTATAAGGCCCATTACCCACCAGTCTTTTAATGATACATAGCCTGAGCCAAACACGATAGGGGATGTGCCTGTTGCGTAATGCGTTAACGACATCATCAGTGATGAAGCGCCAGCTAACAGTAAACCTAAAAATAAAGGTGGAGCGCCAAGCGCTAAACCTGCGGCGTAAAATGCGGCAAACATAGCAGTAATATGTGCTGTAGTACTGGCAAAAAAGTAATGAGCGTAAAAATACACCGCTACCAATATAATGGCCGATACAATCCAGTCAAAGCCCAGTTGCGCAATATTGCTCTCAACAAGTGTTGAAAACCACGTTACCAAACCTAGTTTATTTAAAAAAGTGGCCATCATTACTAATGCTGAAAACCAAACAACGGTATCCCACGCAGACTTTTCTTTAAGTACATCGTCCCAGCTTAATACACCCGTTACTAATAAAACCGACAAACCTAAAAAAGCCACTGCGGTAGTATTAACCGCGTACTCAGCTCCTAAAATCATTGCGGGTACGCCGGCCCATAAAACAAGCAGCATAGCAAAAACACCCACCATTATTTTTTCGCCATAACTCATTGGGCCCATTTCAGTTAATTTAGATTCTGCGTAGGTTTTAGCATCGGGTGTACTTTTCACTTCAGGTGGGTAAATGGCATAAACAACCAAAGGCACAAGGGCAATACATAGCAAACCAGGAACAAGCGCTGCCAGCGCCCACGTACCCCAAGTAATACTAATATTTGCACCAGTAGCATCTGCAATAAGCTTTACAATTAGAGGGTTAGGAGCCGTGGCGGTAATAAACATAGCTGATGTAATAGGGTTTATATGGTAGCTAACTAAAGCAAGGTAGTGCCCAATTTTACGAGATGTGCCCTCCTCAGGAGACGAGCCAAAGCTTGTTGCTATCGACTTCATAATTGGGTGAATAATAGCGCCGCCTCGCGCGGTATTACTTGGCGTCACAGGCGCTATAACAAGTTCAGACAGCGCGAGTGCATAGCCAATACCAATAGTTTTTTTACCAAAAAAAGAAATGAAATTATAGCCAATACGATTACCTAAACCGGTTTTAGCTAACCCCCGAGATATAATAATAGCAATACCAATCAGCCAAATTAATGAATTAGAAAAGCCACTTAATGCATCTTTAATAGCGCCGGATGGGCTGTCATTAGTTACGCCCGTTAATGCAACAGAGGTAATAGCTAAAATAGCAATGGCGCCGATAGGCATTGCTTTACCAATAATGGCAACTACAGTACCAATAAATAAAGCGAGCAAATGCCATGCGTTTTCGGTAACACCTTGCGGAGGCGGTACAGCAAACCAAAGTAATAAAACAATGGCTATAGAAATCAGTCCAGAGGTAACTCGAATATCACTACCTTTCATTAAAAATGTCCCTAAGTTTTAGAAATGCATGCATTCAGTGTATTGAAAAGGCAACGTTATTCTACTTCATTTAATAATAAAAAAGATGACGCACATCATATGAAAATTAAACTTATTTAATTTTATTAATAAAGAGGTAATAAACCATAAACTAAATGAATAATTAAGTTACCCGATGAGAGCTTACGTTGTGCTTAATCAACTCTTATTTTTTAAGAGTTAGCTTGAATTGTTTTATAGGTTCGTAAGGTCTTTGTAAGTCTTAACGAATACTTGGAAATACAATGAACTTAAAACTAACCAACAACGTGATTACTTTTTTATTAGCGAGTAGCTTTTTGTTACTTGGCTTGTCGTTTGCGTTAGGAGCAAACCCTAATACGTTAACGGCTACGTTTAGTTTTTACGGCGTTGATTCGCTAATGTCTGTATCTGCGTTAGGTTTAATTAGTGGCTCATTTATGATTGCTTTAGCGTTTGCCACCGTGCTCGCTCGTTTTAAACTAATGAAACCTACGCCAGCACTTTTACTTGCAGCAATTATAAGTTTAGTTGCATTACTTACCTTATTTGCCAGCAACCGTTGGATGGCGCAACTAGGCGGCTTTCCAATCATTGGTAGCGGGCAGGGCATAATTAAATACTTTGCTGTAGTGCCTTTATATTTGTTTTTATTTTATAAAGACAAACTTACCGACAAACAACACGTACTTTTAAACTTTATACCGGTTGCTATGGTTTTACTGTGGATCGGCGGCATGAAGTTTTACGAGTTTGAAGCAAAAGGCATTGTAAGTTTAGTAGAAACCTCACCGTTTATGTCATGGTTATACACGGTATTTAGCGTACAAGGTACATCTAACGTGATTGGCGGGTTTGATGTATTATTTGCTGTGTTATTGGGCTTAGGGCTATTTTTAAAGAATAAAAAGCTAATTATTGTAAGTGGCTTAGCGTGTTTAAGCGTATTTATGATGACCCAAACATTCTTAATTACTGCAACCGGTGCATTTAGCTCTTCCACTTTACTGGAACGCTTAGGGCAGTTTGTAATTAAAGATCTTTGGTATATAGCCAACCTTGTTGTTATTGCTTTTTTAATGATTTTTAAACCGGCTAAATAATATAAAAGAGGGATTTTATGATCAGTTGCAACCAATACGACTACATCGAAATTGCCTGTATGCACCATTTAAGCATTGAGCTTATATTAAAAAAAGGCGATGGTGTATGCGGGATAGCAACTGACACAAAGCGCAATGCTAATAGAGACGAATGCATAGTTGTTAGCGTAAATAGCGAGTTGCAACTCATTGTGCTCACTACAATTAGTATACTTAAAGCGCATGAGAAAAATCCATACTTTGACCACGTGAACTTTGATGTAAAGTAAACACCTCACTCATTCGTTTTTATCATAAGCACCTCAGCGAGCCTGTATCATTAATATGTTAAGGCTCGCTTATCTAACTAATGCTTTAGCTAATTACGCGCTAAATACATAAAGCCAAAATTTTCCTATTACTTTCTTTTGTTCTTTACTCGAGTTTTTCCACCGAATAAGGCTAAACGCCAGCTATTAAAGCGTATAAAAATGCTAATTCTGTAATAAGTAAGCCTTTATATGCCCGTATATGGCGTTTGGTTTTTGTGCGTTTGTTAATTATGATCGTAAAAGGTAGCTACATAAATAAAGCTAACTGACAGAACCAACTGTTTATATAAGCAGCTATTTTAATTTTGTCCAATAACATTATCAAAAGTCGTTTTGGTGCAAAATAACAAAGGCCTTTTTATAACATGCCTAATCACTTGTTTACATTAAAGTTATTTAGTGGAATTATTGAGCTATGTAATAAACGCCGTTTTGGGGGGTATAACTCTCAAAGTGTAGTTCGATAAGTTGTCATAGCTCACGTAGTATTGTTTTAGGAGGTAACTTTGCCTAATCACGAAGAAATTCATAAAGCGTATATTAGTCAAGATGAAAGTGTTCTTAAATCCGCAGGATTAATTGCATTGAACAATGCATACAGGTTGCTGAAAAAAGCGGACATATATGGAAAGGTTTTAGAGATGGAAAACCTAGATTCAGAATTTAGAAAGCAAGATAAAGAGCTGAACAATGGGGTAGGAACATTCGAAGAGAATTCATTTAAGTTGTTTGAGGTCGGAGTGAAAAGGTCTAAATGCTATAACGGATTTGCTGATGACTTAATAATGTTTGCAGCGTTTGAACAATATATTAATTCCTGCTTGCTAAGAAGGGGTTTTGTTGTTCATGTTATAGATATAGATAAAGATAAAAGTAAAACGAAGAGCTTGGGAAATAAACAAAAAAGGAAGCCGATTAATATTAGTGAAGTTACGGTAGGGACAGTTTTTAGACCGAATTCACTCAACGCATCACTATTAACATCAGATAAATACCTAAAACTTCTTAATCCTAGCGATACCATCAAAAGGGGGCTTGAAAGCCTAAAGTCTCGCAGAAATAAAACACATTTTGACTCACAGATCAATTCAGTGTCTTATTATGGTCCTAGTTTTTTTGAAGCGTTTAAATTTATTCAAAATGTAATAAAGTATGATCACAATGAATGTTACTCGGTAGCTGAGCTCTAACTATGCAATTAAACGGAACAAAAACAGTTGGCTTTTGTTTGTGCCCACTAAGTATAGCTAACCATTTTAGTCCGCATATTGCGGTGTTAGGATACTTTCATGATTAGTAGCATCGATGACATCGCTAAAAGTTACCAGAATTGGTATATGGATAATCTTAGCTATAGAGATCAGTTACTGACGCTAACACTATCAACAAAGATTGATGAAGATAAAGTTGTTGATTATTTGATTTCATTTAATGATGTTCAGTATTTTGCACTTTACGATGAATGTGATCATTTCAACGATTATCACAAGTATAGAGACTCTGGAATCGTGGGTGTTTATTCTCAGTCTTCGCTATTGGACTATGTTGGTCATAAAACTTTAGTCATGGATACTAGGCCAAATTGGGGTCTCAAGCATTATTCAGTAATGACAGGTATGGACTTTATTCATGTCATCACACACAAAGAGCCAGTGGTAGTACGCGTATCCTAACAAAACAAATAACAAACGAGTTAATCTACAGGCTCGTTATAAGCCTATGGGGGCTCTGCAAAATCATATGGAAATTCGCAATATTTCCTGGGAGCAAACAATCCCGCTTCGACAAAGTGTTCTTTGGCCAAACAAACCTCCTGAATATTGCCATGTTGATGGCGATCATGACGCAATGCATTTTGGTGCCTTTGTTAATGACGAGCTTGTTTGTGTTGCCTCCGTATACATAAAATCAGATAAAGCTCGCCTACGTAAGTTTGCTACTAAAACTGATTATCAAGGGCAAGGCATTGGCTCTCAAATGCTAAAGTTTATTCTTCACTCTCTTAATAATACGGTTGTAAATTTTTTTTGGTGTGATGCTAGAGAATCAGCTTTAAGTTTCTATCAGCGTTTCGGCATGCAGCCATACGGGGAACGTTTTTATAAGGCTGATGTTTCTTACTTTAAAATGGAAGTTGCTTTATAGTTAGTTTAAAGCGGCATATAACAACACCAAACTCTTTTTATATTCTGCGTAAAAGTACGGTAATCGATTGAACCAAAATAGGAACTCAGCTATGGTTTATTTATCAATAAAAACAAATAAAAAACGAGTTAATCTTCAGGCTCGTTATGTAACTACGTGAGGAGAGATGATGAACAAGGAAACTATAGGGAAATACGTCGCAGTTTTGGGATTATTGCTTTTCTGGGCACCACTTTGGGGAATTGTTGATTCGTATTTAATTATGTCCTCTTCATTTCAAGAGATAACGCTGTTTGGAAATAATGAACCTAAAATATCACAAGAAGAAATGTCATCAACAGCTTTATCTACAGTAACAGGGTTCATCTTATTTTTAGTTGCGCTTTGCTTTTTAACATTTTCCGTTGTGGGCTTAAACTATCGAACTGAGTGGCTTTTTTGGGCACTAATAATATATTCAACATTGTTACTCTTCATGTTCCCTGTTGGTACGGTGTTAGGTGTAACTCTGCTGGCAGCGCTAGTTTTGAACAGGAAAAAATTTGGACTTGACGGTGACGTTACATAACAAAACCATTAACGAAATAAGTTAGGATGACTCCCATTCTAACTTTACGGAAATAATTAATGATAGCAGTGAGTTAGGTTGAATCCATGAAAGTGTATCACGCAAAAAAGCTGAGCTACGTTGACAAGATGAAAGTAGTAATAGGTAACCCGATAGACGACAACAATTTTTATTAAAAAATGGTAAACAACTCGGCTTTGTTAAGTCTGCTTTCCTTTAAATAAAAATCGGAATAATACGGTCAATAAAGATATGAATAAATTGACCTTACAGGGTAAAACGAATGTGAATGCCTTTATTTTACGCAATGGCAACTGTATTGCCCTGTTCATAATATAGAAAAGCTGCAAAACACGATGTACTGAAAAGGGAAAGCCCTTTTAACCTAAAATAAAGACACTCAAGCACTCGTAACTCCTTCCAAAACGCCAATTAAAACAACACCAAACTCTTTTTATATTCTGCGTAAAAGTACAGTAATCGATTGAACCAAAATAGGAACTCAGCTATGGTTTGTTCATCAATAAAAAATAAAAACGAGTTAAGTTACAGGCTCGTTAGTAGTTTAAGGAAATTCGACATGCAATTAATGGATTGGGTAATATTATTTTGTTTTATCATTAGTGCAATCTCTCTTTACTTTAGTTTTGGTTCAAAGTTTTACGATCCTGAAAAGGTTTTAATTGATATGGGCGATCACGTGTTTATTTCGCACTTGCCTAAAGCTAGGTTACATAAAAAGTATGGTAAAACTATTTCTAAATCTTTTGTTACTAAAATTCAATTAGCTGGAAATTATGTAACTTTATTCAATAACAGTGGTAATGCGATAGATATTTGGGCGCCTAAGAATAAATTAGCTAAACCTATATTTGAGCAAGCAAAAAATATATTTAGAAATGCGGAAACGGTTGAAATAAACTGTTAATAAGCGGTTTAAGCAAAGCGGCTACTAACTTTTTGTTTAGTTGTCTTTACTACATATTACGACAAGTTATTATCAGCCCCTTATGCGGGCGTTGAGATTGTAGAATTACTCTTTTTAAGAAAACAGCCTGTTTAATGGGTAATACATTTATTACACATTGTATTAAAGTGCTTAGAGTTAATTAAAGAAACTAATTAATTGAATTTGGCTATAGAAGTGATTTTACAGCCTCGTTGTATTGCTAAAGGATTCTCGTGAAATACTCTAGGATTGTACTCTTTTCAGTAGGCTTGTATTTATTGCTAGTTGCTTTATCAACAATAGCAACGTTGATCGTTGGCTTTGATGAAATGATTCAAAGTACATCATACAATTTTACTCATTACGTCCTCGGATTTGTAACCTTTTTAATCGTGTATTGTTACTTAGGCTATAAGCAAACAGTGAGTCCCTATAAACAAGCCTTTTTAGTTATGGCGGTTTATTGGTTTATTGATCTAAGTGTCGGTGCTTTACTATACATTTTATTAGAGATATCAATGGAGCCTTTAGTATATTTGGTTTCGGCTTTGCTGCATGTTATTGCTGTTTTATTAGGGACATTACTTGGTATTCAATTACGTCGTAAAAGAGTTGAGCGTAAATAAATAAACCGTAAAGCAGAACAAAAAAAGCTGGTTTTTGCTCCTTCATCCTAACCTTAGATAACAACCTTACGGCCTATTTATTCGGCATAAGTAAAAAAGGAATTTAAATTTGCTATTCGATTGGTTTAGCTCTGAAAAGCCAAATGTTTATTTGGGATCGTTAGCTGTAGCTAATAACAGCCATTTTTCTAAGGTAGAGTCGTTTTTTTATATAACGGGCGATTCACTACAAGATCATATGCACAAGAAGCTTGAAGATATTTTTTGTCTTCACAGTATTTCGTCTATTAAAGAGCCTAAAAAGTCAGATATTGGTTTAGATGTTGTTATAGTTACTTTGCATGGTGGTGATGCATTCACTATAGATTTTGATACAGCTATTATTCCGCTATTTTGGCGACCAAAAGTTAAGTTAGTATCGCGCTTGTATAACATTAAACACAATAAGACGATTAAAACGTTCAGCGTTTCTAAATCTGTTACGTGGCGCGAATTCATAGCTAAAAAATTTAGCTTAAGAGGCTTTTTCGTTGGGGTCCTTTGTACCATAACGAAGACATGGAAATACTGTTGTATAAAGCATGCTACGAGTTATTAAATAAAATGCGAAAGGTTATTTAACCAGTAGCCAATAAGAATAATTAAAATAAGATAAAAATACATTTTGCTCTTGGTGAGCATCATTACAAACAAAATTACTAATCATAAAAGGATTGAAGAATGAAAAAATTTATATACGCAGCTGCAGCTATTTTATTGCCTACCATTCTTGGGGTTTTATTTGGTGGCATTATAAGCGAGGAAAATGGTTTTTTAGAAAGCTTTAAAGCATACGGTTTTATTTGCTTACCTATAGCTGCTGTAACTTATTTTGCAGGTTTACGTGCAAACCAAGGTAAAGCTAAATATGAGGTTAGCAATAAATTAACCAAGAACAAAAAGTAGTTCGCTTTGCTGCCATAATGCTTATTTTTACAAATATATTTTGCCTATTTAAGGCAGCACTAGATATAAAAATACAAGGATGCATAATTGAATTATTTAAATTGGTTACAAAAGACATACCCAGAGCTAAACGAGATATCAAATGAGACTATTAACTCGCATATCGACAAAGCAAAGTCTGATACAGAGCTTTTTAGGGAATTCATTAAAGTATTAGGTAGCTTATTTTTTATTATCCCGTTTAACTTATACCTTTATATTTCGGGTATTCAGGCATCTAACAGCTCTTTATATTGGTTGTTGGTTGTGGCTTCAATTGCTGTTGGTGGTTTGATCGGGCTTTATTGCGAGCAAAAGGTCATTAAAAAACGTCTTAAAAAAATAATACAGTTAAAGGCGTTTTAAATGACTAATGATGAAGTGGTTTCAAAACTACGCAGTGCAAAAGTTAAAGTTGTACTTTATGTCTCGGGCTTATTTTTACTTTTGACCTATGTTGATTTTTACTTGGCCGCCACTTCAGAAAAAACAACACAAAGTATGCTATCAAGTTCACCGTTCTCCATTATTATTTTTGTTTGCCTACAGTTAGCAATAATGCTTACTTTTACTTATTTGGAGAAAATCCTTATTGGTATAAATCAAACAAAAAATAATGCCGATATATCGAATTGAGATGACAGGCTTTTGAATTATTACCAGAGCCGCTTTTGAAAATTTATGCATAACTGATTGAATAAAATAGGAACTCAGCTATGGTTTATTTATTTATAAAAGTAAACAAAAGACGGGTTAACCTAGAGGCTCGTTATTTTTCGAACATCGAGGATATTTATGGAAATTGAATATATTTGGGGTGTTTTAGCGGTTATTGCAGTTTTATTTATATTAATATTTGGTAACTCAATACCTAAGCATGGCAGCATAACTGAAGGTGATGTTATTGTTGCTTTAAAATCAGGTCATAAAGTTAGAGCAATAAAATATTATAGATCTGTTCATGGTGTAAGTTTGAAAGAAGCTAAAAATGCCATTGAAAAATTAACTTCAAAACATGCCCTGAAGTGAGGGCCAAGTAAAATTCAGCCATTAATTGCAAGTTTTAAAAGTGGTGAGCCTCTTCGTTTTCCACCACCTAAATACAACCCTTATCCATTTGAATACCAGCGATCTAATAATAAACTGCGCTATCCCCGCTTATTTCACTTCAGCGATATCATTAAACGCGCGCAATTTCCCTTAAAACCAATTCCCGTAAAAACAAATTAATTATGGAAAGACTTGTAGTCAAATAACAATACCTTAGTAAACGCTAGTTCATATTACGTCACGTAATATCCATACAGAACTTTAAGTTAAACATACGTTCGTGCAGCGTTCCCATTTTTATTTGACTCAATTTATTGGACATTCTTTTTATGAAATTAAAGTTATTTATCGCAGTTATTTTTAGCACTTCGATGTCGTCTTACGCGACGGAAACAGTAGATAAAACGGAGTTTTCATTCGAAGACTTAAAAGCGCTGGCAAAAGCCTCAGCCGAAAAGCCCTATACGCCAACTAAGGTGCCAGCGCCGGAGTTAATCGATAAAATTACCTATGACGAACACTGGAAAATACGCTTTAAAGAAGATGAAACTTTATATCCAAGTGGAAAAAAGGCACCTGTACAATTATTTTATCCTGGGCGATATTTTCCTGAGCCAGTAAGTATTTACATCAGAGACGATAAAAATCAGGTACAAAATGTACCTTTTAGTAATGATTTTTTTGATATGCCTGATGACAGCCCAGCTCACGACCTCCCTGAAGGATTTGGATTTGCAGGCTTTAGAATAATGCGGCCAGATATGAAACCAGATTGGATATCTTTTTTAGGCGCGTCTTATTTTCGTACCGACGGGCCAGAGGGGCAATATGGACTGTCGGCTCGAGGTATCGCGATTAATACGGGTATGAATCAGCCAGAAGAATTTCCGCGTTTTTCTGCATTTTGGATTGGTCCTGCAGAGAAAAAAGGTGAAAGTGTGTCTGTTTGGGCATTGCTTGAAGGGCCTTCTATCACTGGTGCTTATCGATTTGGTTTAAGCAAAGATAACAAAGAAGCTAAAGGGCACATCACCTCTGTAACGGCTAATTTGTATATGCGCGCCGATGTTGAACGCTTAGGCGTAGCACCGCTAACCAGTATGTATTGGTACTCACAAAAAGATAAAACAACTGCCAAAGATTGGCGCCCAGAAATTCACGACAGCGATGGCCTGGCGATTCACACCGGATCGGGTCAATACGTTTGGCGCCCATTAAATAATCCTCAGTCGGTTTCGACCAATAGCTTTATTGATGAGAACCCAAAAGGGTTTGGCTTAATTCAAAGAGATCGTGACTTTAATAACTACCAAGACGATGGCGTATTTTATAATAAGCGCTCATCAGCGTGGATAAAACCTACTGGTGACTGGGGAAAAGGGGCCGTTCAGTTAATAGAGATTCCAACAAAAGATGAAACGTTTGACAACATTGTTGCCTATTGGGTGCCCGAAAAAGAGGCGCGTAAAGGTGATGAGTTTACATTTTCTTATGATATTGAGTGGCGTCCACTCGATCCAAAATCAAAAACACTTGCAAGCGTTGTTAATACTCGCCAAGGCTTAGGCGGAATTCCTGGCCAGCCTATTCCTGAAGGCGTTAACAAAATGGTGATTGATTTTGAAGGCCCTGTATTTAAAGGCTTAGATAACAAAAGTGGTATAAAGCCGATTGTTGAAGCCAGCAACGGTGAAATACTAGAGCCTATTGGGGTTTATCCGGTAGTTGGTACAAACCAATGGCGATTAGCGTTTGACTACAAACAAGCTAACAATAATCCGGTAAACATACGCGCGTATTTAGTTGATAAAAATGATGAAGCTATAACCGAAACTTGGGTAAGTGATGCAAAGGTAACTATTAAATAAGCTTTAAATAAATAGGGTGGCTATATTTTGATTTACTAATCAATTATAGCCACCATAATGTCTTTTAAAGCGCCAATCAAAACACCATTAAAACTCCCTTTTATATCCCACGTAAAATACAGTAAACGATTGAACCAAAATATGAACTCGGCTATGGTTTATTTATCAATAAAAATAAATAAAAAACGAGTTAACTTGCTGTTTGTTAGCTGTTTTGAGGGATTGTATGTTTTTTTTGAGTAAATTATTTTGCTGGGAGCGAGGCAGGCAAAAATCAGGCTACGATAAAATGTTGATTTGTGGTGCTACGTGGCCAATTAAATTTGATACATATTTGCTTAAGTTCCCACAAGGGAGTGAAATAGCACCACACACAGACAAAGTTGAATCTGGTAAACACTATCGATTGAATATAGTGCTTAAAAAAGCAGATTTGGGTGGTGAGTTTATTTGCAGTAATCCTATATTTGAAACAAAGCGAATTAAGCTTTTCCGCCCTGATGTAAGTGAGCATCAGGTATCAAAAGTCATAAAAGGTAATAGATATTTACTCAGCATTGGGTGGATAAAAAGGAACTCTAAATGCTAGATTTAAGACCTAATTGTGAATGTTGTGATAAGAATCTACCTGCACAGTCCACAGAGGCTTTTATTTGTTCATTTGAATGCACATTTTGTTTTGGCTGTGCCCAAACGCTGTTAAATAACGTGTGCCCAAACTGCTCAGGTAATTTGGTTCAGCGGCCAATTCGCCCTTTGGCTGCACTAGAAAATTACCCAGCATCGACTAAGCGGGTATTAAAAGAAAGTGTTTGTGCGCCAAACACATAAGAACATAAAGTATAGTAATTACATTTTCTGAATATGGAGAACTGATGAGAAAATCCTTTGAATTTACCGTTAAGTCAATCAAAGTTAAAATAATTAACGCTTGGTTTAGTGGTGCTAAATTATACGTGAATGGTGACTTACGAGATACTGACAAAACTTTGTTCGCATTTAGGAATAATACTTTACTATCTGCAAATCTAGGTGAGTTGGGTATTCTTGAAATCAAGCCATTATCGGGGCTAATTACTGTTGAAATGGATGCATATTTGGTCAATGATAAAAATATTCAACATGTATATAGCTCACATAAACGCCTTAGCCTAAAGGAGCAAAGGGCAGCTCGATAAAGCTACTTTAAATAACGTATATTCCTGCGTTTTTCTGGGTTCAGTAACAACCTCCCAATGACTTTAGGAGGTTTTAATTCCAAAGCATACCAAGTTAATATACTTGGTTTACTCGATTACCTTAAAATCACTCACACTCTTTCACATAAAGTAAAAGCGCGCTGTACATTACACTGAGTGCCTTTGTCACATCGCCGTCTATAACCGCTTCTGCTGGGTGATGGCTTATACCGCCAGGGCTGCGTATAAACAACATGCCAACGGGGCAAATTGGAGCGATTGCCATTGCATCGTGCCCTGCGCCAGAGGCAAGTGAAGGCGATGCTTGGTTGTTGAGTTTACATGCGCTTGAAAACAAATGCTGAATAGTGGTGTCGCACGCAACGGCACCGGCGGCATGAGTCCATTGCCAATTGAGTATTAAATTGCGTTTGCTTGCTATAGATTGAGCGCTGCTTTGTATGGCGCTTAGTAAGTTAGCGAGATCGGTGTCGCTTTGTGCGCGTGCGTCTAGGCTTATGGTTGTTTTACCTGCAATCACGTTTGTAGCCCCAGGGCGAGACTGTATTTGCCCTACGGTGGCAACTTCGCCATTTTTAGCATTACTTGCTAGTTTTTCAATTTCGGTTACTAATTCAGCGCAGCCTGCTAGTGAATCCTGCCTCAAGTTCATTGGGGTTGTACCCGCATGACCGCTTTGGCCTGTTAGGGTAAGCATGGCGCGTTTTGCTCCTGCGATTGCAGTTACAACGCCTAACGCCTGATTAACCGATTCGAGTACAGGACCTTGCTCTATATGAGTTTCCCAGTAACCTAGTAACTCGCTTTTATTTAGTGCGGCTTTTGCGTAGTTGTTGGGATTTAAGCCAAAGTCGAGCATGGCTTGGCGCATAGTTATGCCGTTTGTATCTTCAATGTTTAGCCACTGTGGGTCAAATTCGTTAGCGAGTGCTTTTGAGCCAATTAAAGTAGTGGCAAAGCGGGTGCCTTCTTCATCGCAAAAGCCCACTACATCTAAATGAAAGGGCAGGTCGAGCTCTAGTTTATTTGCAAGCGCGGCTATTTCTATTCCCAGTAGTACACCTAAAATACCATCAAACGCTCCTGCGTTTGGTACGGTGTCGAGGTGCGACCCTATAATTAAACGTTTAGCATGGGGGTTTGACGACTTTAGTCGCCCCCAAAGGTTACCCACTTCGTCTTGCCACGACTGCATGCCTGCCTCTTCCATCCATGATGCAGTAACAGCGTTACACTCTTTGTGCTCTTTTGATAAGTACACGCGGTGAATACCATCTTGCATTTGCGATAGTGCGCTGAGGGTTTTACAGCGAGATAAAGCGCGTGTTGCGTATTCATCAGCAAGTTCTTTATCTAATAAAGGGCTGTGTTGTGGGCTTACAATCGTCATGCTAAATCCTTTTTTTATTTATAGTGAGCAAGGGCGGCAATGGCGGNGCTTCGCCTTTAGG
Source organism: Pseudoalteromonas sp. TAE56 (assembly GCF_000497955.1). Taxonomy (NCBI): domain Bacteria; kingdom Pseudomonadati; phylum Pseudomonadota; class Gammaproteobacteria; order Alteromonadales; family Pseudoalteromonadaceae; genus Pseudoalteromonas; species Pseudoalteromonas sp. TAE56. Next base: position 3,495 of record NZ_AUTN01000137.1, on the reverse strand, counting down.
ACCTTTGTAACCGTTGGCATGTAGGCAAGCGTCTAAACTTGCCAATGTTTGTAGTACGGTGTCTTTTCGGGCGTTGTAGCCCATAGTGCCAATACGCCAAATTTTGCCATGCAGCGGTCCAAACGAGGTGCCAATTTCTATTCCAAAATCGGTTAGCATTTGCCCGCGTACGTGGTCGGCATTAATGCCCTCGGGTATATACACTCCTAGTACGTTGTTCATTTTATGTGTTAAATCGCCAAATACATTTAAGCCTAATGCTTGAATGCCTGTTAGCATTGCATCGCCGTGTAGTTTGTGACGCGCTACGCAGTTATCTACGCCTTCTTCAATGACTATGCGGGCGCATTCTGAGGCGCAATACAACATGCTGGTGGCTTCGGTATGATGATTTAGGCGCTCCTCGCCCCAGTAATTCATGATCATACCTAAATCAAAATAGTTGGAGCGCACAAAGGGCTCTGTGCCGTCGGTATGATCGGCTGTGCGAATGCCTGCTTCTACCTTTTTACGTTTTTGGATCCACTCGGCGCATTTATCACTAAGCGTTAATGGCGCTGAACCAGAAGGACCGCCTAAACATTTTTGCAGGCCAACCGAAAGTGCATCAAGTTTCCATTCATCGGCGGGTAAATCGTTACCTACAATCGATGCGGTGGCATCGCAATAAAATAGTACATCGTGCTTTTGGCAAATATCGCCAATATACTCAAGAGGTTGGTTCATGGTGGTGGATGTATCACCTTGTACCATGGCAAGTACATGGGGTTTTACATCAACAATGGCTTTTTCGATTTGTTCTGGCGTAAATACTTCGCCCCACGGTACGTCTATTGTGTGCACCTTTGCACCAACGCGTTCTGCTATTTCAGCAAGTAGGTGGCCAAAGCGCCCCATAATTGGCACTAGTACTTTATCGCCTGGGCGTAAAATTGAGCATAATACGGCTTCAATCCCTGCGCGCGATGTGCCATCTATTAGCATGGTCCATTCGTTTTTAGTTTTAAAAATTTCGCGGTAACGCGCCATAGTTTCGTTCATAAAGCCGGTCATTACTGGGTCGTATTGACCTATAAGTTGCGCCGACATAGCACGTAAAACACGAGGATCTGCATTAATAGGGCCTGGTCCCATTAATAAACGCTGTGGTGGGTTTAAGGTTTGAACTTGCGTGTTATTAAACATATTTTAGGCTCCCAGAGTCTGAATAAGCATGCGAATGCCGGTTATCATTAAGACAACGGCAAAAGCGCGTTTTAGTTGTTTTTGATCCAGCTTGCTACCAATTTTTACGCCAATAGGCGCAAATAAAATAGTTAGCGGAATAATAAGAAAAAAGGCAGGGAGGTTAACTAACCCCCACGTACCTAGGGGAGCATCGGTTGGCGTTGTGCCAATACTTAATAAGGTAATTACGCCAGGTAGCGCAATCAATAAGCCAAAAACGGCCGCAGTACCTACTGCAACGTGGGCACGTACATTAAATGCGTTAAGCATAGGTACGCCAATAGTACCGCCGCCTATGCCAATCATTACTGATAAACCGCCTACAATACTTGCCATAATGCCTTGCCCAAATTTACCTGGTAGTTGGTTTACAAGTGCGGGTGCGCCGGCTCTAAATAACATGTTTAAACTGACTAAAATAGCAATGCAGGCAAACATGAGCACTAATGCGTTACCGCGAACGGTATGAGCAATAATACTACCGACTACCGCCATAACTAATATAAACGGTGCCCAGTATTTTATTAGCGCAAGGTCAATATTGCCTTTGCTATGATGCGAGCGAATAGATGAAAGCGAAGTAGGTACTATGGTTGCAAGTGATGTAGCTGTGGCTATCATCATTGCCGACTCAGGGCTTACGCCAAAGCCTTGCAGTAAAAAATACAGCACAGGTACGATAACAATACCGCCGCCTACACCAAAAAGTCCTGCTAAAATTCCGGCAAAAATACCGGTTGCTATTAAGGCTACTACTATTGGCCATTGGTTTATTATTTCTGACATTGTGTTCCTGCTGTAGTTACGGTTGCACGTCCATCTGAACGAGGATCTGTTGCTGCTTCAAGGCTTGTAGGTGTATCTAAAATAGCCCCAGCGTGCCCCATCATTTCGTTATTATTATCAACGCTTACCCAATCGTGGTCACGTTGATTTAATTCATGTTCTATATGAAAAACTAACTCTTTTTCAATTTTTAAATTTGTACTTGTATCGCCCCATGTGCGTCCAAGCAACCAACGAGGGTCGCTAATTGCTTGCTCTATTGATTTATTTCGCCACGCGTAGCCTGCAAAAACAGCGGCTTGGGTTTGTGGTTGCCCTTCACCGCCCATAGTGCCGTAGGCAAGGCGACGACCATCGCTAAACTTTGCCATTGCTGGGTTAAGTGTATGAGCCGGCTTTTTATTTGGCGCAAGGGCGTTAATATTGTTATCCGCATCAATACCTTCATTGTTTAAACTAAAGCTTAAACCACGGTTATTCCACACAAAACCGCCTTCGCTCATTAATATTCCGCTGCCAAATTCCCAATAAATACTTTGAATAAAGCTGACTAATTGGCCGTTTTTATCTCTAGCTGCCATCCACACGGTATCGCCAGGCTCTGCGCTAAAAGGCCATTTTTTGGCTTTGGTCATATCAATATTATTAGCAAGTTGGCTTAAGCGATTATCGGTTAGTGCGTTTTTATAATCGTCTCCTAATACTTCAGGGTCAGCCCAAAGAGTAGGGCGATGGGTAAAGCTTTGTTTGGTTGCCTCAACAATTAAATGCATCCAGTCGGCATCGGTTTTAGCTTTGTGTTTTAGTTTATTTACGGCACCAATTATTTGCAGTGAATGCACGCCTTGTGTTGGTGCGGGTAAGTTATAGCAATCAATACCTGATAAGTTTGCATTTAGCGCAGTAACGACCTCGGCTTTAGTATTTGCAATATCACTTACGGTAATTGAGCTACCTGCTTTTGCTAAGTCGGCGGCAAATGAGTTAGCAAGTGCACCTTCATAAAATGCGTTTAAACCCTGTTTTGCTAAGTGTTCAAATGTTGCTGCAAGTTTAGGGTTTTTAAAATGCTGACCTGCTTGCAAGGGCTTACCATTGGGTATATAGAGGCTTTTAAACGCGTCATTGGTATTATTTGCAGCAGCTAGCTTTTCGCAGCCTGCTTGCAAGCTTTTTGTAACGGTAAAGCCCTCGCGAGCAAGTGCAATGGCGGGCGCTAAAATTTTTGACAGAGGTAGTGCTGCGTGTTCATCTAGCTCAAGGGCTTTTTGCCAACCGCGTATTGTACCCGCTTGAGTCAATGCGCTTAGTCCGCCGCGCTCTGGTATTTGTGTGAGCGTGTTATAAGCACTTGTATTACTTGCAGCTCGGCCGCAGGCGTCAATAGCAGTGGGCGTTTTTTGGTTTGGGTTATCGATAAGCCAAAAGCTATCGCCACCAATTGAGTTCATATGTGGATATACAACGCTGATAGCAGCGGCC